>JBMFPI010000147.1:0-8434 GCA_049969195.1 Armatimonadota bacterium | reverse complement strand
CGACGACTCAGAAGATGCTCGAGTATCTCATCGCCAAAGTCTGCGGCAAGAAGCGGATCCTCAAGCCTACCGTGATCGTCGCCGTGCCGTCGCAGGTGACCCCGGTCGAAAAGCGAGCCGTAATCCAGGCGGCCCGCAGCGCGGGTGCAAAGCAGGCGTACCCTATCGAGGAGCCAATGGCTGCAGCCATTGGCGCGGGTTTGCCGATCTCGGCGCCCGGCGGAAATATGATCGTCGATATCGGAGGCGGCACGACCGATATCGCGGTGATATCGCTTAACGGTGTGGTAATATCCAAGTCTATCCGCGTGGGCGGCAACAAGATGGACGAGGTCATACAGCGGCACATCAAGGCGAAATACAGCCTTATGATCGGCGACCGGACCGCCGAGGAGATCAAGATAAAGATCGGGAGCGCGTACCCGCTGGAGACCGAACTTGCACTGGAAGTCCGCGGGCGAGATCTGGTTGCGGGCCTGCCGAAGACTATAGAGGTTCGCTCGGACGAGATTCGAGAGGCCCTGTCGGAACCGATCAGCCAGATAGTCGATCGCGTGAAGAGCGTGCTGGAGAATACTCCTCCGGAGCTTAGCTCCGACATCATCGAACGTGGCATAATGCTCACCGGTGGCGTGGCGCTACTGCGGGGGCTGGACAAACTGCTGGCCGCTCAGACCGGCATACCCATCCACGTAGCTGAGGACCCTCTTTCGTGTGTCGCACTGGGGTGCGGTCGAGCGCTTGATCAGATTGATGCGATCCGGGACCGGTTCATCGAGACCGGGTTCGAATGAACCGCCGGTTCCAAGAGAGCAAGCAAACACAGGTTATCGCGCGATAGGCGTGCTGTCGGCGACTCTGCCGGTCGGTTGATGGGCGTTGAATCGCCCAAAATGCCGAGTTTGCTCTACATCGCAACGACCTCACAATAAGAGTTCCGACACAACAGCGAATAAACACGCCTGATGAGCGTTCACCAGGCGCCGGTATTCCGAGGAGAAAAATGATTCGCAGCGCTTTGGTCTGTATCGTGTTTGCCCTGTTGCTCAATATCCCTGCGCCCGCCTCGGAGCAGTTCAAGGACGTACCCGACGACCATTGGGCTGCTAGTGCGGTGCAGAAGCTGAAGGACTTGGGAGTTGTTGAGGGGTATCCGGACGGCACATTCAGGGGGAACCAGCCGGTGACGCGGTATGAGCTTGCCGCGGCGCTTGTAAGGTTTTCCGAGTTTCTCCAGGAAAGCGTCAAGCCGCTGTCGATGCAGACTCAGCCGCGGTCTGGAGAAGCCGTTCAGAAAACGCAGCCGGTCGCCGGTTCACCTGCCGCAGCTCTCATAACGGGCGGATTTCTGCCGCCTGATTCGCCGCTTGCCGCAGACACCAGCAAACCTGTGACCACCGAGCAACTAGCGGATGCACTCGCCTCCATAGCGAAGCGGCTCATCGAACTAACTGTGCCCGCGGATTCCGGTGTGCGGTCCCTATCGCCCGCCGAAGGCGAGTGACTACCGGCGGACGCTTACGCACCGACCAGGCTACAGATGAGCTCCGCGGTTAACATCAACCGCGCCGCGCAAGAGGCTGTCGCGATAGAACGCGTGCCCGGCGATCTCGGCGATTCGAAGCTTTTCAAGTAGGCGGGAGAATCACCGAGAACGCGCATATCGCACCGGCTGCTCAGGTAAGAGCCTTGAGGGACACTTCGGGCGGACCTATGTGCACTGAATGCTGCGCCGCTGATTCTTGATCGCCTCGTTTGCGAGCTCGTCGGCCCGTTTGTTATGCTGCCGCACAACGTGACCGATTGAGACGTTTCGAAAACGTCTCAGCAGTGAAAGCGCGCGTTCGTGTAAGGGCGCCAGATTGCCGGACTTCACCCGGTACACCCCAGCAAGCTGCCTGGCCACCAATTCGCTGTCGACGTTAATCTCAACCGAGTCTGCGCCCAGCTCCAGGGCGGCTTCGAGACCACGGATCAAAGCTAGATACTCGGCCGTGTTGTTGGTGGCGTCTCCGATGTACTCGGCAATCTCTCGAATGACTGTGCCGTCCTCACTTGCCAGAACAACACCTATCCCTGCAGGTCCCGGGTTGCCTTTGCAGGCACCATCTGTATGGACTGCGAGCCTACTCATTGTTAGTGTCAAGAAATAGGATGCGGCCGCAGCTTTCACAGGAGACATACCCCTTGTCCTGGTGGAGGTTGCGGGCGGTGAAAGGGGTAACTGAGATCCGACACGCCTCACATTTGCCGTTCACAACTCTGGCGATACCTGTGTCCCCGGTCTTCTTCCTGACCACCTCGTAGCGTGAAAGCAGGGCTTTGTCCGTAATTCTGGGGGCGAGTTTCTCCCGCTTGTCAACTGCGTCGTGCAATTCCCGCTCCAGCGTGGACCTGTCGGAGGACTCCCGCTCGAGAGCGTCGGCCAGCTGTCTCTCCAGATCGGCTACGGCGTCTCGTGCTGCGGCAGCCTCTGTGCGAGCTTTCTCGACCTGATCATATAGTTCCAGGGTGCGCCCATCGAGCACGCCCTGCTGGGACTTGAGCATTTCGATCTCCTTCTCGATGGCTGCAAGCTCTTTCGGATTCGAAACCGCGCCGCTATACAGACGTTTTTCGAAACTCGTGCGCTTTTCGTCGATCGACTTGAGTCTGAGCTCGCTATCGGTCAGGTCGGTTTCGACGGACACCAGAGCCTTCTGAGCCGCTTCAAGCCTGGCTCTGGCCTCGGCCAGCTTCTTCTTGAGGCCCTGAGCGCCGTTCAATGATGCCAGCGCTTTGTTGATCCGAGTTATCGTGACGTCCAGACCCTGTAGTTCGTAGAGGGCAGACAGTTGTTCGTTCATAGCGACTCATCCTCCGCGGGCCGGCTGCAGATGCACAGAGATTTTAACAGAACGACTGTCGCCGCGCAATGCGGGCTTGGTAGAAGAGCTCGTTGCAATAGAACGCGAACCCGGCGTTTTCGGCGATTCAACGCTCTTCAACTAGGCAGGAGTATCACCAAAAACGCGTCTATCGCGACAGCCCATCGGCGAGACAGTTCAGTTCCGCGGGAATTACGTCATGCTGAACCTGTTTCAGCACCCAGGTGCGGTAAGGCGGGATCCTGAATCGAGTTCTTGATGACTAGGTCCCGGGCATGTGCGCCTGCAGGAATGAAGTTTTACGCCCGTCGGCGAGCGGCCTTGTGTCCTCCTCTGGGTGTGGTATCATGAGCTTCAGGCAGGTAGGCGATGATTGAGGAAGAGGTAAAGTTCAAGACTTCGAGAGGTTTGAAGCTCGCGGGCGTGCTACTCTCGCCGGGCGAGACCCTGAGGGACGTGGTGGTATTTGCGCACGGCACTGGCAGCAGTAAGGCAAGCCCACGAAACCGCGGAATAGCCGAGCGACTGCTCGAACACGGCATCGCGTCTTTCCTCTTCGA
Source organism: Armatimonadota bacterium (assembly GCA_049969195.1). Taxonomy (GTDB): domain Bacteria; phylum Armatimonadota; class UBA5829; order UBA5829; family UBA5829; genus CALJES01. The sequence goes on along the minus strand of JBMFPI010000147.1, from coordinate 5,007 downwards.
TTTTACCGGCCACGGCGAGAGCGATGGAATCCCCGAACAATCCACTCAAGACCAGCAGTTCGACGACCTCGTCAGCGCCATCGACTTCCTGGATTCGCAAACTTTCGTCGAGACGCGTTTCGTCGGCATCAACGGCTCGAGCACGGGCGGCACGGTGGCAGTTCGCGCCGCCGCAGAGGATCCGAGAGTCCAGGTGCTAGTGCTGCGTGTTCCACGAAGCGTCGGCATCCTGCAGTACGCGCCTGCCGTCCGGGCGCCAACGCTCATAATTCAGGGAAGCGAAGATCTCGTAGTCCTGCCCGAAGCTAGGGAGATATACGAAGCGCTGACGTGCCCCAAAAAACTGCACATCATTAGCGGCGCGGGACACCTTTTCGACGAGAAACCGGAATACATGCGCGAGGTCACCGACGTCACGTGCGACTGGTTCGAGAAGTGGTTTGCAAGTATCGCCGAGTCGTGACCGGCGTACAGCCCCCTTATTCCAACAGCCGATGTGCGCCTGCCGCAGGGCTGCACGCGAAAAGCACAGATTCACGATCTTGCGGACTTTCTATGCCCCTTGAGCGCAAGTAGCCAAGGTAATAATCGGCCCACAAAGCATCCATCAGTTCCGCGGAACCCGCTGTTGTGACCAGGGCAATTGCGCATCCGCCGAAGCCGGCGCCGGTCAGCCTGGCCCCTAGCGCACCGTGTCGCCGCATGATGCTCACCAGCGTGTCCAGCTCGGAACGGCTTATTTCGTAGTCCTCCGCACAGCTTGTGTGTGATTCGTCCATCAGCTTGCCCAGGCTACAGGCATCGCCCCGTTCGGCCGCCTCGGCGGCAAGCTCGACCCGGGCCGCTTCGGTAAGAACGTGACGACAGCGCTTCTTGGGCTGGAATCCGCCGTATGGTTCAGGTATGAGGCTGCCGTCGCGTGCAGTCAGGCACTTTCGGCGAATATCGTCTGTCGAAGTCCCAACAAATCCGGAAACCTGCTCTATCGACATCGGATCGTCCGGCAGGCCTTCCAATAGCTCTCGCCAGCGCGGCTCGGCATACATAATGTCACGGAGCAGGCGAGCATCGCGCAGGCCGGATAGATGTGCAAGCATTTCAAGACCAAGCCTGCACTCGGCTACTCTCGTGTTATAAGCCATCCGCGCTGCCCCGGTCTTGTTAGCCGACACCATCGAATTGGCTACGACGATCACGTGTTCCGCAGGGAGCTTGACGGGCTTAGTCCGCAGCGGAAAGAAGTCTATCTTCAAGGCCGACCCCCGCTCAGCCATAAGCGACACAGCCTGATCCATACCCCCGCCCTCGGTGCCGACATAATGCTCGGCTTTTGCCAGCAACTCAGCCAGTTCAAGCTTGTCGATACGAAGTTCCGCACCCACAGCCAACGCGGCAGCAACCACAAGCGCAGAACTGCTCGACAGCCCCGACCCCGGCGGCACGCTCCCCGCGACACACCCGCGTATTCCCGAAAGCGGCAGGGCATCTGGCCTATTCGTCTCCGCCCACCTCCATATCGCCTGGGCAGCAGCCTTTACGTAGTTTCCCCAATGGCCCGTATCATACTTCGCGATATCGCCAGACATTGCAAACCTGATCCGAGGATAAGATGGATCCACACTCACCAGGTCCACCTCGGAGTCCGTGCCCGGCCCGAATGCAATGACGATCTCGCGGTCTATGGCCATCGGCATGACTGGCAGGCCGTTATAGTCGGTGTGTTCGCCGATGATGTTTACCCGTCCGGGTGCGCGCACGAGGCTGACCTTGCCGCAATCAGGGTAGACGCGCTCAAGGCAATCGATTACGCCAAAGCAAAGTGCGCTCGCCTCGGTGGCCTTCAGACGCGCGCGGGCTTCGGAAAGAGAGACGGGCATACTTATTCCTCCGATCCAGTATTCCACAGGTGGCGGGGATACACATCGCGCGCAATCAGGTTACTGATCGCCGCGCGCACCACCGCGTGGTCCTCTTTGTAGGTCATCCCGAACCACTTTTCGGTCGTAGGCAGCACGCGGACGCGGGCCCGGCCTTCCTTGACGAGCTCGCCGACAACTTCGGGCAGAAAGTATTCAGCCGTGTTCAGGTTGTCTGAATTGCGTTGCAAAAACACCCGGAACCCCCACTCAAGTTCGCTCATCATGCCTGGGGTAAACCCCCAGGTATTCATTGAAACGATTGTGTCCTCAGGCAGTGTGACCCAGTGCTCGCCGTCCTCAGTGTATTGGATCTGATCACCGCGGCGCTGGATGCGGGTGAGCTCCCGAATACCGACCAGATAACCATCGTCGCTGAGTTCGCAAACACCGCGTGAGACAGCCCCGCTCTCGCTGAGCGTATTGGCGATCTGATAACCGACCATACAGAAGTCATAGACGCCATCTCGGTCGCCAGCACTACGCAGATACTTGGCAAGCGCCTCAAAGGCGGAGGCGCCGTAAAAGTCGTCGGCATTAATCACGGCAAACGGCGTGGTAACCAGGTGTCTGCAGCACAGGACCGCGTGGCCGGTACCCCAGGGTTTCGTTCGTCCCTCCGGAACAGAAAAGCCGGCGGGAATGTCGGTCAACTCCTGAACGGCGTACGCGACCTCGATGCGTTTGCCGACCGTGCGACTCATCCGGTCGCGGAATGCCTCACACAGGTCCCGGCTGACGACTAGGACTATTTTTCCGAACCCGGCTCTGATTGCATCGAAAGCCGAATAGTCGAGTATAATCTCGCCGCTCGGGCCGACCGGGTCCATTTGCTTGATGCCGCCATAGCGGCTCCCGACGCCGGCGGCCATCACGATTAGGGTCGGACCGGTCACGCGCTGCGCCTCACTGTTCAACAGTACCCTCCGTTACAGTCAGACTCGACCCTGCATGCCAGCCTATTACGGGCGGCATCGACGAATGCCTTGAAAAGAGGGCCGGATATGTCGTAAATGAACGCGTCTTCCCTGCGCTCAGGATGCCATTGTACGCCCACAACAAACCTCTCGTCTGTGCTCTCGATGGCCTCGACAACGCCGTCCGGCGCTACCGCGGTCACCCGAAACCCCGGCGCGACCATCTCCGGGAGGATCCCCTGGTGGTGGCGAGTGTTCACGGTCAGCACGGTTGTGCCGTACACGCGCTCGATCAGGCTGCCAGGCACGGCCCGCACCTCGTGCGACAGGCTGACGCCGGGGCCGATCGATTCGTGTCGCAACGCGTTCGGCACACAGCTCGCGATGTCCGGAATGAGCTTGCGGGCCAGGACCACGTTGAGGGCCTGAATTCCACGGCAGATCGCCAGCACGGGCACTCCGAGATCAACCGCCCGCTTGATAAGTGGAAGCTCCGCTTCATCCCGATCATGCTCGTATTTGATACCGTACTTCTCGATAATCTGTTCGAGTTCCAGGTCTTCGTCGCCGGGCAGCCGGTCGTAGTGAGAGGGGTGAACATCCCAACCACCAGGTACCAGCAGGCCGGCGCATTCCTCGAGCGGCTTCGAGCGGCACCCGACCAAAGGCACACAAGATCCCCCTGCGGACTCTATCGCCGACGCGTACGAGGAGTATTGCGGTATGCTGCCGACAGTCATACCTATTACCGGACTATTTTGTCTGTGCTCCATTTTGCCCAGGGGGCAGGCTGTTGTCGCAGGCGCTTCTTTTGTCGACTCTCCCGCTCAGTTGAAGAACGCCAAATCGCCAAAAACGCCGGCTTTGCGTTCCGTCACAATAAAGTCCTTCCTGACGCTGCCTCTCAGCATCCTGCGCAGCCGAGAATCTCGGCAGGCCTGAACTCCGTCAGGCATACAGATCTATCATCTCGCGGAGATTGGCGGACTCGTACGCGACAATCGCGACCTCGAGTGCCTTGACACCATCCTCTCCGGTGACCTCGACCGGCAAGTCGTTCGCGATCGAGTCCGCAAACGAGCTGATCATCGCCAGGTTCGCATCGTCTCCCCAGTATTCGTAGGTGTGCTTCCCCGTACGGTCGGAGAAAAGATCGATTTTCTGAGCGAACATCTCCATTTTCGCTACGCCCTGGGTCCCGATGACCTCCAGGTTCACATTGCCCCAGTACGGATAGCTCTTAGGACGCGACCAGCTAGCGTCGATGGTGGCGAAGACGTTGTTGGTGAAGTCAACGGAAATGATACCGGTGTCGTCGCAATCGCCGCCGAACATACGGTTGTCGATCTCAGCATAGATGCGAGCAGGCTCCGCCCTGGTCAGGACGCGCATGAGGTCCACAAGATGAACGGTGTGGTCTATGACCGCACCCCCACCGGAAAGGTTCCTGTCAAGGAACCAACCGCCGGGGCACTGACCCTGGTTCGTCCCCTTGATCGCCAGAAGCTTGCCCAGCTCACCCGATTCGACTGATTCTCTTAGCCGCTTGAAGACAGGGTGGAAACGGCACGGGAACGCCGTCATAAGCTTGACACCGCTGCGCTTGCAGACCTCGACGATTGCTTCCGCGTCTTGCTTTGTGGATGCCAGCGGTTTCTCGCACAACGCGTGCTTCTCGGCCTGGGCGGCGAGAACAACGTGTCTGCGATGGTAAGCATTCTCGCTGGTGACGATCACCGCATCAATATCGGCCGCAAGCATTTCCTCATACGACGCAAAGGCCTTGACGTGGTAAAGCTTGGACATTTCTTTCGCGCGGGCGCGGTCTTCGTCGAAGATGCCTACGAACTCCACGTTCGAAAGCTTCTGTAGGCACGATGCGTACCCGTGGGCGTGTGGGTGTGCGAAGCTCACGATTCCTATCTTGACGGGTTTGCTGTCGGACATTCGTTATCTCCTGCACATCTCTACGCGAGCGCAACCGGGCGCCCGGTGCTGATTGATCGGAGGGCAGCTTCGGCAATGCGGACGGCCTCCAAACCGTCTTCCGCAGTCACATCGGGCTTGCGGCCTTCTTCAAGACAGGTAATAAAGTGTTGCAGTTCGAGATAATACGGGTTGTGCACAGTCGGGCTTTCGGGAACCGTTACACCAACTTTCTGCTCGTCTTTCGC
>JBMFPI010000146.1:0-8498 GCA_049969195.1 Armatimonadota bacterium | reverse complement strand
CTCGCCGGCAAGCGCCGCGCTTCCCGTGACAACCATAAGTAGACCGACAACGGCGCACACCCTCACAAACCGCGCGAGGAAACTGGACATCGAAGATTCGGCTTTCACTTACGCTGACCCCCTTTATGTACACAAACAAAACGCCGCCACTCGCCCGGCCCCCATTGCACGGCGCGAAGTCTGCGGCTCTGGTTAACCCTCGGTTGACCGCCTCTATTATATGGATCAGGATCGGCTTTGTCAAGAAAGCGCGCCACTGCCACAGGGCTCGCCGTTGTGAAAAGCGCATTTTGTCGCGAGGGCATCGACACAAAGCAGACTCCCGTCGTATCCGATCCTCACCCCGGCCCCCTCCCGTAAAGGGGCGAGGGAGTCCTGATTCCCGATGCATTCCCGTAAAGGGACAGGAGGTTCCGATTTCCGATGTACTTAGGTGAAGAGAGAGGAAGTTTTACGCTGCGGGAACTGAGCCCAAGGCGCGAACTGCCGCTCCCGCGCACGAGCTGTGGATTTTCAGGGCTACCCCCGGGCCGGTTCGATCCTCCTGATCTTGACGCCGGACATAAGCCGGTCAACGTCCGACTTTTCACCGATGTCCGCACCGCTGCTCATCGCGGTCGCTGCGCCCGCGGCCGACCCGAGACGGAGGGCATCATCAAGCCCCTGACCCTGCTCCAGTGCACAGAGTATGCCAGCGATCATGGAGTCTCCGGAACCTATCGTGCTGACCTCATCGACATCGGGCGGAACGGCTTCGTAGATCAGTCCTTGGTAATGCGCAACTGCGCCCTGGCTACCGAGCGAGATCACGACGAGCTCAACACCCATCTCGGCGATCTTGAGTGCGGCCCGTCCTACGTCAGCCTTTGATCGGAAGGTGGCGCCAAGCAGTCGTTCCGCCTCTTCCAGGTTCGGCTTGACCATAAACGGCCTAGCTTTGATGCCTTCTGCCAGGGGATCGCCGTCAGCATCCAGCACCGTTTTCGAGCCCCGCGCCGCGGCTATCTGAATGAGGACGTTATATATGTCATCGTTGACACCGAGCGGCACACTGCCTCCGAACAGCATATAACTGCTCTCCCTGGCTATCTCTTTCGTCTTCTCCAGCAGGGCAACAAGCTCGGAGTGCTCGATCGGCCCGCCCCGTTCGTTGAATGTGGTCGGAGGCCGGTCGGTGGCATCCTCGATGGCAATGCAGGTGCGAGTGGGTTTGGTCGTCTGAACCCTATCCAGCGGAACTCCTTCCGCTGCGAGCACGGCAGCAATGAACTCGCCCGTGGTCCCGCCGACGAGCGCCAAGGCCCGGGCCTCCGCGCCAAGCCGCTTCAGCATCCGGGCACAGTTGATGCCTTTCCCTCCGGCATCGACCTCGACCTTCAGCACGCGGTTGGTGTCGTGAGGAACTAGTTTGTTTACGTAGACGGTCTTATCTACTGCCGGATTAAGTGTAACTGTCGAAATCATGCCTGAGTCCGGCTTCGACCAAACAAAGGCGAAGGCCCAAAGTCTCTCGCCGCCGGGCTGAAAGCTACCGACCTCAGACCCTGGACCTTCAACCTTCGGGTGAACATCTTAGCTGAGCGCCGCGCGCACCTCATCGAGATGTCCTGCGGAGCCCAGAAGCTCATTGCGGCTCGCTATGAACTTAGCGTATTCCTCCATGAAAACCTTGCCGATCGGCCTGAAGTCGTAGACCTCGGGGTGGTCGCGGAAAAACTCGCGGTGGACGCGCGTCCAGACAAGCCTGCCGTCAGTGTCGATGTTGATCTTGCAGACCCCAAGCTTCGCGGCAGGCAAGTACTGTGCGGGATCGACCCCTTTTGCCCCCTTCAGAGCGCCGCCCGCAGCATTGATCCGATCAACCTCGTCCTGCGGAACGGAGGACGAGCCGTGCAGCACCAAAGGAAATCCCGGGACCAGATCGTGAATGGCCTGGATGACCTCGAAGTGCAGCCCCTGCTTGCCGCTGAATTTGAACGCGCCGTGGCTAGTCCCAATCGCACAGGCGAGACTGTCGCAACCAGTCCGTTCAATGAACTCCGCAGCCTGCTTAGGATCGGTGAGGTGCGCCTTGTCCTCATCTACACTGATATCCTCTTCGACCCCGCCAAGCTGTCCAAGTTCTGCCTCCACCGAGATTCCTTTGGCGTGGGCACGTTCGACAACACGCTTGGTGATGGCTATGTTCTCCTCGAACGGCTCGTGGCTGGCGTCGATCATCACCGAGGAGTAGAAACCCGATTCGATGCAGTCGTAGCAAGTTTCCTCATCGCCGTGGTCCAGGTGGACCGCGAAAACCGCTTCCGGGAATATCTCAGCCGCGGCGCGAATCATCGCTTCGAGCATCAGCTTGTGGGTGTAGCTGCGTGCACCTTTGGATATCTGGACTATAAAAGGTGCCTTGCTCTGGATGTTGCCGCGGAAGAGACCCATTGTTTGCTCGGCGTTGTTGATGTTATAGGCGCCGAGCGCGTACTTGCCGTAGGCCTGTTCAAAGAGTTGTTTGGTTGTTACGATCATCTGGTTTTGTTGCTCCCTTTTTCTGCCGGATCATTGGTTCCGTCCAACTAAGCGTCCGCACGAACTCCCGGCCGTTTCTGTGCGAATGCTCACCCGCTAACATGTGCACGTGGCCCCGGATACTCCGCGCGGGCTCCCCCGGCCCACCGCGGGGCTTATGCGGGTTCAATCAGACCGTAATTCCCGTCCTCCCGTCTGTAGACCACGTTGACGTCATCGGTCTGCGAGTTCAGGAAAACAAAAAAGCTGTGATGAAGAAGCTCCATCTGCTGTGCGGCTTCTTCGGGCGTCATCGGCTTCATCGTGAATCGCTTTGTCCGCACTATCTTGGGCGTTTCTTCAGGCTCGGTCTCGGCTTCGGCGGCCGGCGACTCCGGGCCGAATGCCTCAGTCATTGTCTTGTCCTTGACTATCTCCTTGTGCTTCGGCCCGTCCTCGGTCGTCTTTCCGTAAAGCTTGCCCTTGAACTTCTTGACGCGGGTTTCCAGCTTTTCGACCACCTGGTCGATCGAGCCGTACATGTCGGTGCCACGGCGCTCTTCCCCACGCAACAGGACGCCGTCGCCCTCAAGCTGAACCTCGACGACGTGCATCCCGCGGGAAACGCTCATCGTCACAACCGCTTCCTTTATCTCGTGAAAGTACTTCTCGAGCTTTCGAACTTTCTTGTCGACGTAGTTTTTGAGTGCGTCCGTTATCTCAAGGTTCTTGCCCTTGACCTGGATCAGCATTACGGCAGGGGCTCCTTTCGAAGACTGCATCCTGTAGGCCTGAACAGTGTACCACATTCCGGCGATAACTGTCAATCGAGTAGGGCGCCAGTTCGGTTCCTCGGGAATCACGTCTGGCTGAACTTGTTTTAGCATCCGCGCGCTGCAGGCATCGATCCTGAATCAGGTTCACGATGATGGGCTCCTGGGCGTATTTCTGCCCTGCGGGGACGGCTCTAGCGGCGAACTTGGGAGCCCAGCACAGACCTGAGCTCCCGCGGCGTACTGAACAAGTTTGTCACCCTCAATCCAGCTCTCTCCCGTCGAGGTAGAGGGAGGCGTAGCTTTGTCCTCTCCCGTCAAAGAAGAGGGAGGCGTAGTTCTGCCCTCTCACGTGGAGGGAAAGAGGGATCTAATTCGCAAGGGCCGGGGTATGTTAACCCGGTCCATCAATTGCAGAATGACAGGCTGGCGAGCTCGGGCTTGGGTTGACCGCGCTTTGCTCGCGCAGGCTGAGTCTGCAATACGCTCACCACTGATGGCGGAGTCTCTGCGACCTATTTCCCCTCCTGTAGAGCACGTGGTATGTGCGGCTAGCTTGGTCGGGGAGAAAGATTCGCGCACAACCGCCCGACGGGCGGCCTCAGATGTAGCGTATCCGACTCACCGCAGCCGCAACTACGAGAACCAGAAGCACAAACGGCATCGGTGAGGGAGCAAACAGGTCCACCAGCACGTTGAGAACGCCGAAGGGGGGATGGACATTACCCATCGAGGCAACCGGCGGCGCAGCCAGAATCCTTGCAGCCACCGCTCCCGCAACCAGGGTTACGCCCGCAATCGTTTCCATCCGGACACCTCGTTTCCGACTGGAAACGCGTAGGATCATCTCGCCAACAAGTCCCCCGTATGCAAGCGCCAGTAAGAGTGAGATCAATCCGAGCTGGAACTGAACAGCAAGACCCGCAACCGCTCCGCCTGCCAACCCGACTGCCGAGGCCAAGATAGCCTGCAATGGAGACGGGCTGAACAGACTTGCACTAGCGCCGACAGCGCAGCTGCGGCACTTCGCCCCGACCGGTGTATGCACGAGACACTGTGGGCAAATAGGCTCCCCACAGGAGGCGCACCTGAGGTTGGTCGCTACCTTCGGGTGTTGCGTGCAAGTTGTAACGATTTCCGGTTCGCCCATATCAGCCGGCCTCTCGGCGAGCAAGAGTATATCAACGGCACGGTCCGGCGGTCAAGCGGAACGGCTCCACAGGCTTTCGCACAGGCGCGTCTTCGGCAATTCTCCCGCTTACTTGAGGGGCGTCCGATCGCTGAAAAGGCCGGGTTTGCGTCCCATTGCGACGAGCTGTAGGATACAAAGCCGGGCCGCGACGGACTTCACCCTCACCCCCACCCTCTCCCGTCAACGGAAAGGGAGGCGCATAGGCCCATAGCCGAACTGTTTTTGCACGCTCAAGCAGGAGTAACCCGTCATCGAACCTGACGTTTACTCAGCGGGCTCAGATGTGGTATCCTGATTGGGAGAGGGCCTGGGCCGCGGGGTGCAGTGGATAAAGACCGTCAGATGAGGCAGTTCAGTTCCGCGGGAATCACGCCATGCTGAACTTGTTTCAGCATCCGGGCTGCTGGGAGATCGATCCCGAATCGAGTTCAGGATAACCTCAGGATAACCCATTCCCGGGCGCCTGCACCCGTACGACTGAACTGATACCGTCAGACGTTAGGCCCATGACCGTTTGGAGGCGTGTTCAGTTGGGAAAGCAACATTTTTCATTGCTCAAAATAAAAGCCGGCCCGGAACCGGAGTTTGTCGGTCCTATTGCCCGGGCCATCGGAAACCGGCTTCGCGACAATCCGATAGTCAAGGCCACAGCTACGGCGATGAAGCTCACGGGCAAGAATGAGATCGAACTGCTCGGGATGGAGACCGAGGTAGCCGAAGACGACACGTTCTCGGCTCGCGCTGTCGGCCCGCTCTCCGTGCTGCCGCAGGCAAAGCAGGCCATCGAGGGCGTACAGAAAGCGGTTCGCAACCGCGGAAAGCCCTATGCTCGGCGCGGCGACCTGCTCATATATACCTCCTACCAGCCGCCAATTCCCAGCAAGGCATCAATGAAACTGCTCGGCAGCAGACTTATGCTCGAGCTTACCGGCCATCCGCAGCCCACCGTTTGCACACTTCAGGTCACTACACGCTGCCAGGCCAACTGCATTCATTGCTCCGCCGCACGCCACAAACGGCCTGGCGAGCCGGAACTATCCACCGACGAGTGGAAGAAAGTGATTCGCGACGCAGAAAGGCTCGGCACCGTCAGTGTGGTGTTCACTGGCGGTGAGCCGCTACTGCGACCAGACATTTACGAATTGATCGAGTGGGTTGATAAGGATGAGGCAGTCGCGCTGATGTTCTGCAACGGCGTGCTGCTCGACGAGGAACGCGTCGCCAAGCTCGCAAAGGCGGGATTGTGGTGTATTCACGTCTCGATCGACTCACCGGATCCGAAGGCCCACGATGAGATGCGGCGCGTTCCGGGGTGTTTTGAGAAGGCCGTCGAAGGGCTCAAGCGCTGCAAGGATGCCGGTATGCTTACGGGCATTTCGACTTACGCGACCCCCGAGCGCCTGCACAACGGGCAGGTAATAGAGATGATCGAGCTGGCCAAATCAATCGGGACGGACGAGATCACGATCTTCGACGTTGTTCCTACGGGTCGGCTCCTTCTTGAAGACCGCAAACACCTGCTGTCGGATGAGGATAAAGAGGAGCTCTGCCGTATCGAAGAGCAGTACAACCAGTCGAAGCCTCCGCTCGTCATCACCCAGGCACACATCAACGGCCCGACAGGCAACGGCTGCTATGCCGGCTGGTGTCAGTTCTACATGACGGCCTACGGCGACGTGACTCCGTGCGATTTCACCCCGCTTTCGTTCGGGAACGTGCGCGAGAGATCGCTCGAGGACATCTGGTCGAGTATGATATGCCACGAAGGCTATGCCTGTCACAAGAACTCGTGCCGTATGCAAGACGCGGAGTTTCGGGCGCGCTGGATCGACAAGATCCCGCTCAGCGGTCCTTTCCCCTACCCGGTCTCCGAGCTCGATTCGCTCAGCGAAGCTGACCTGGCCGAGCACGATGTGGAGAGGGTCGGCGATTATTCGTCGGTGGGGATTAAGGGGTAAGCAGGCCGACAGCCTCCGGCTCCAAGGCTCTGACTCGCCCGCAGTCCGCAGCGCACGGGATCCATCCAGGCTAGCGAGCGCCGATATTTCATTCGGCGCCTGGCGCCTGTGAGTCGGCGTTCAGCGCTTCCAGAAGGGCACTTGTTATCATCTCCTCGGACGGGCTGCCCTCGAGTGCTGACCCGGTATCGTACATTCGGCACATCAGGCCCCAGTCCGTGCGGCTTCGCGCCCCGTGTTCGACATCCAGCCCATTTATGCGTATCGACGGGGACCCGAGAAAGCACAGTTGGCGGGCGTCCTCGGCAGAGTCCACCTCCACCATCTCGACTTGCGCATCGATCTTTTGCCTGTGCAGTACGCGACGCAGTCTTTCGAGCGCAAGCTCATAGCTCGGACAGGTTTTGAAGTAAAGGAGCTCGATCTTCATAATTGGCACATTCTCCGAATCGCGGCTTCGCGAGGCATAAGGCTGCTGGCATAGGCGCGCCTTCAGCGATTCTCCGGCGCGCCACCTTCGGGATAGGTTGAGAGCAGGCTTTGCTCGCGGCAGGCGGACCTGAGTTACCGAAGCATTCAGACCTTCACCTCACCCCCCCTCGCGCAAAGGGAGAGGGGGATCTACTTCAAGCTGCTACGATAGGCGTGCTCTTGGCGATTCCCAGCTCAGTTGGGGAGTGTCGAATCCCCGAAAACCCTGGGCTGTTGATTGTGTCGCAACAGCCTCGGAGTGTCGGCGCGAGCCGAAAGTCAGGCTTGTTGCGGCTCCAAACGCTCGCGCTCAACAAAATATCGCCTCTGAAAATACAGCGACACGTTCACCAGGCTGATCAACACCGGCACCTCGACCAGCGGCCCGATCACCGCAGCAAACGCTTGACCCGAGTTGATGCCGAACACCGCCACTGCCACAGCGATCGCTAGCTCGAAATTGTTGCTTGCCGCGGTGAAGGACAATGTCGCCGTCTTCGAGTAGCCCGCGCCGAACTTCGCTCCCATATAGAAGCTCACCAGGAACATGACAACGAAGTAGATGAGCAACGGGACAGCGACCCTGATCACGTCGAACGGCAACTTCACGATGTACTCTCCCTTGAGGGAGAACATCACTAGAATCGTAAAGAGCAGCGCGATGAGTGTGATTGGGCTGATTCTCGCGATGAAGCGTTTCTCGTACCACTCGCGGCCCCTCGTCTTTAGCCCAACGATCCTGCTTAGGATCCCAGCGATAAATGGGATGCCCAGATATATGAACACACTCTTGGCTATCTCGCCGATGGTCACCTCGACGGCGGTCCCCTTCAAGCCAAAAGCTGGCGGCAAGAGGGTGACGAATACGTACGCGTAGACCGAGTAGAACAGCACCTGGAATATCGAGTTAAATGCCACAAGGCCCGCCGCATACTCCGTATCGCCCCGTGCAAGATCGTTCCAGACGATCACCATTGCAATGCATCGGGCAAGGCCAATCATTATCAACCCTTCCATCAGGTCCTGATGGTTGTGCAGGAACACAATAGCCAGCAGGAACATCAGAATAGGCCCGACTACCCAGTTTTGCACCAGCGACAGCGCCAGAACCCTGTAGTTGCGAAAGACTTCTCCGAGTTCCTCGTATTTGACCTTGGCCAGTGGGGGGTACATCATCAGGATCAGGCCTATGGCGATCGGGATGTTGGTCGTGTCCACCTGAAAGCGATTCCAGAACTTCGCGATGCCGGGACTCACATATCCTGCAAGGACACCCACGATCATCGCGAGGAATATCCACAGCGTAAGGTAACGATCCAGGAATGAAAGCTTTTTTGCGATCTGCTCGGCCATGCCGGCAATTCTCCTTTCTGCATCTGACGGACTGCTGTCAGCCGCACAGACCCACACGCGACTCCCTCGTAAACCAGAAGACGGCGTCGCAGCCGTCACGACTGGTCTCTGCTCCGCTATCGGCAGGGATAAGACACCTCCTTGGCGGAGGTATATATTGGCCTAGATACATACGTTGATATGTTACCACGGCGGTGTCTGTCCGTCAACTAACCGGGGGCCCGGGTGTCCAGGATGGCGAAATTGTACTCA
>JBMFPI010000145.1:0-8519 GCA_049969195.1 Armatimonadota bacterium | reverse complement strand
CGCGACTACGCCACCCTGTTCGAGGCGGTCAGAGGGACGGCAATCCGCGTGAAGATTGCCGCGGGAGGCAGGTTCTATAGCCTTGGCGCGGCGCGGTCACTCCCGCCCAGGCCCGAAAACGTCGAGTTTGTCCCCCCGACAGACAGCGCGGGCATGCGCGAACTTCACCAGCGCGCGGCCGCGGTCGTGGTGCCGTTGCGTGCGGATCAGATGGACGCCACCGGCTGTTCGGTCGTGCTTGAGGCGATGGCGTGCGCCAGACCGGTCGTCGCCGGCCGGACCATGGGCATAGCCGAGTATGTGCGGGACGGCGAGACAGGTCTGCTGGTGGACCGAGGTGATCCCGGCAGAATGAGGTCGGCCTTGATGCAGTTGCTGGAATCGGAAGGCCTGGCTCGCAAGTTGGGAAAGCAAGGACGCGCCGATTCCGAGAGCCGACTTGCCCTCCACACGCTCGTGGAGGGACTTGCGAGAGCCTCGCAGGAAGCGTCTGAGTTGACCTGATGTTCCGGGAGGCATCACAAATGCGTTTGCACAAACAGATATGCCTGGTCCTCACACTCGCCGCGGCCTGGACGGTAGGAGGGGTGCGCGCCCGGTCGGCACCCTTGATCTCCGCGATTACAGCCGCCAGCGACCGTGTCGGACTCTATGAGAAGTTCGAAGCCTCGTTCGAGGTCAACACCGTCGCTCAGAACCCCTACTGGCCATACGACGAGAACCCCAATGCAGGCGTGCCGGCGGGCGTCGGCGTCACGGTTGACGGGTTGTTCTCCAACGACAACTGGCAGACGACCGTCGTTCAGCCAGGTTTCTGGTATCAGGATTTCGAAACATCCATTGACCCCAGCGGGAACATCAGGCAGTCCGACGGCACGAGGACGTGGTTGTATCCCGTAGGCAGCCCGGGCTGGCGTGTTCGCTTCGCGCCCACGAAGCTGGGAGAGTGGAAATATCGGATCCGGGTCACCGACGCTTCCGGAACCACCACCTCCGACGAGTACAGCTTCGTTTGCGAACCGAGCTCCAATCACGGATTCGTGAGAGTAAGCCCGACCGATAAGCGTTACTTCGAGCTCTCCGACGGGACTTACGTGCCGTTTATCGGCATCGAGTATGACGATCACGAGGTGGCCACGCTCGAGCGTGACTACGCCCTATTCGAGAGTATGGGTGTGAATCTAATAAGATGCTGGTGGCAGAGCAGCAGCTACCACTGCCCGTTCTTCGGCACGGCGGGCCAAGGCGGCGACAACGTGTGGAGCGGTTTGGCGTATGACTCTACCTATGTTCAACCAGGCAAACTGGTCTCCGCGAAGCTGCCCAATTGCAAGTACAGCTTCCAATGTCTACTGCAGCGTGCTCCCGTAAAGCCCAGCACGAATTACCGTGTGTCGGCGATCATCAAGACCATCGGGGTGAAAGGTGGGCCCGACTGCGGGGTCTACATAGACGTCTGGCCGAACGGCACATCAGCTGGGCGTCTGGCGGGTGATAACGACTGGACCGAAATCAGCTACGACTTCAAGACGCAGAGAGACCAGTATCTGCAGACCGTCCACATCTGGCTGGCGGATACGACGGAAGGTGACGCGTATTGCTCGGAGGTTTCCTTGCGCGAGCGCATGCCGGACGGAAGTCTCGGCCCGGAACTTCTGATAAGACACGACTTCCAGGCACACACAAGCTACCCGCAGAGGATTGCGTATCTGATAGACAAACAGCTCGAGACAGCCAAGCAGCACGGCATCTACGTCAAGGCGGTGATCGAGGAGAAGTCCGACAAGTTCTTCTCCCGCATACAGTCGGACGGCACCTGGGGCCCGGCTTCCGACGGGAACGTGTACGCCAACCCCAGCCACGCGTCCCGGACACTGCAGTCTTACTATTGGCGCTATGTCATCGCGCGGTGGGGCTATAGCACGGCTTTGCATTCTATAGAGTTTGTCAATGAGGGCGACCCGTTCAATGACGCCCACCGCGAGGCCGCGCACGCTCTGTCGGAGTTCGTCAAGGCAAACGATCCGAACGCCCACCTGGTCTCGACCTCCAACTGGCATTCGTTTCCGCCGCCTTTCTGGCGGGACCCGGCGCTCGACTTCGCCGATTTGCATATGTATCTGGGTTGGTCCGTAGCATCCGGAGGGAACCGGCTCTGGCCCGGCTGGGATGGCACGTGGACACAGATCACCTCGTACGGCATCGACGACTTGGGGCCTACATTTGAGTTCGACCACTCGACCGCGCACAGTGGGAGCACGTCTTTGAAGATGACGCTTCCGCCGGATTCCGGCTCGCCCTGGCCGACTCACGCACATCTGCGATTTCAGGTGGGCGTGGTTCGCGGACACAGATACCGCGTGAGCGCCTGGGTCAAGGCCGAGAACTGCCCCGGGCGCAATGAGACGCCGACCGAGCAGTATCGTGACCGCCCCGGGCTGCTGCTGGGCTTTTCCCGCAGCGGCGGCGACTATGCAGGGCTCCCGTCGTGCGGCGATTTGAGAGCGCCGCTGGGTACTTACGACTGGCAGCCCGTCAGCGTCGAGTTCGACGTCACCAGCGACGACACCGCCATACTCGAGGTCACGCCCCGGCACTGGTCCAACAGCGCATCACTAACATCGGAAAACGGCTACTTCTGGATCGACGACATCAAAGTAGAGGACCTCACGACCGGCCTTGTCCTCAACTACAACGGCGGCTTCGAAGAGCTGGACTCTGAAAGTTACGATGTGGTCGCCGGCCACTGCGCTTACTCACGACTCACACGCAGCTACGGCTACGGCAAACCCACGGTGCGGGGCGAGACCGGAATATGTCACCCACTAAGGTTCACCAACCCGTATAAGGGCTTTCAGTTCAAGGGCGAGGATCAGTTGCTGGTTGACGACACCGAGGGCATATGGTGGAAGAAGTGGGTGTGGGCTCAGATGGATGCTGGCGGGCTTTATGAGATATACTGGTGGCCTCACATTTTGATGGCGCGCCAGTATACTTACGCCAGGTCATACCAAGAGTTTATGCGCGACATCCCGCTCTCCAACGGCCACTATGTGGACGCCGAGGCCGTTGCCTCGAACCCGATCCTGAGGGTTATCGGACAGAAAGACCCTGTAAACCGCCGGGCTCACCTTTGGATCGACAACCGCAGACACACCTGGAAAAACGTCGTGGACGCGGTGGCCGTAGAACCTGCCAGCGGGCAAGTAGTCCTTGGCGGCCTTCCTGACGGCGCGTATAAAGTCGAGTGGTGGGATACCGCCTCAGGACGGGTGGCGCGCAGCGAAGAAGTGCAGTGTTCCGAGGGACGAATCACCCTGTCGGTGTCCGATCTTTCGAGCGACGTTGCTTGCAAGATCGCCCCTACGCCCCCGCAGCTCGCGCTCAAGGTAACCGTTATTGACGGCACGATTAAGCCCGGTGCCGAGGTAACCCTCGCGGTGGACTACACCAACACCGGCGCCAGCGAGGCCCGCAACGCGGCCGTGACCGTCAGGGTCCCCGTTGAGATGAACTACGTCGCCGGCAGCGCCGAGGTAAGCGGCGGCACCTATGATCCGGCCGCCGGGTCGGTTACGTGGATTGTGGAGAGTGTCCCGCCGGGCGGCGGGGGCCGGAAGACCTATAAGGCGACCGTCAAGTAGCTCCGAACCTTGCAGCGATCGACTGCAGGCAAAACTACAACCCGGGCCCGATTCCAGGATACGTGTGTGCGCGAATCGCTGCCGGCTGCTGCTAATGGGTTCGCTGCGGCCCAGAATACCCGTCACACTCTCGGAATCCGGCGGCTTCTGAAGTTGCTTGGTTGGAGCGCAAGCCCCGGGTTCTAGGCGATTCGCCGCTCCTCGACTATGCGAAAGAATCGACAAGAACGCGCCTATCGCAACAGCCTCGCTCCTACTGCGATTTGACAGCCCGCAACCAAAAGCCGGATAATACTGCTGAAGTGTAACAGCGTAAAGGAGCAATTGCCTTGCCGATTCCCAGTGCTAATCCTAGGGCACAGGTTGCCGCCCTCAGGGACGAGATCCTGGCGGCCGTGGAGGCTGTATTTGATTCCTGTCAATTCATTCTAGGGCCGAACGTTGCGGCGCTTGAAGCGGAGGTCCCGGCGGCCTGCGACGCGCGGTTCGGGATCGCGGTGAACTCGGGCACGGATGCGATTGTCATTGCGCTCGCGGCCGCGGGGGTCGGCCCGGGCGACGAGGTCATTACGACTCCTTTCACTTTCGTAGCCACCGCCGAGGCGGTGATGATACTGGGCGCGAAGCCCGTGTTCGTCGATATTGACCCCGCCGACTTCAACTTGAACCCCGATCTGGTTGAGGCCGTGATCACCCCTCGCACAAGAGCGATACTGCCGGTGCATCTTTACGGCCAGTGCTCGCAGATAGAGAGACTGCAGCAGATCGCCGCCAAACACGGGCTCAAGCTGATCGCCGACGCCGCGCAGGCGATCGGTGCGAAGCACAACGGCAGGGGGATTGGAGCTTACGGAGACGCTGCCACACTCAGCTTCTACCCGACCAAGAACCTGGGGGGAGCGGGGGATGGCGGCATGGTGCTGACAAACAGCGAGGAAACGGCTGAAAGGGCGAAATCCCTGCGTTTTCACGGCACTGACGGTTCGCTCGGCTATCAATCGTTCGCCGTTGCAGAGCGAGTAGGCTTCTGCAGCAGGCTGGACGAAATCCAGGCGGCGGTCCTGCGGGTTAAGCTGAGGCACCTTGATCAATGGAACGCCGCTCGCGCCGCGAACGCCGCCTACTACATAGATGCTCTTAAAGACCTTCCCCTGGAGCTTCCAGTCGCAAGACCCGAGAATTTTCATACATACCATCAGTTTACGATCCGGTTCGCCCGACGCGACGAACTCAAGGCCAAACTCGCTGAGCGTGGCGTGGGATCGGCGGTCTTCTACCCGACTCCGCTGCACGTTCAAAAGCCGTACGCGGCGCTGGGTTATTCGCCTGGAGACTTTCCGGAGGCGGAGCGGGCTGCCCGAGAGGTTCTGAGCCTGCCAGTCTTTCCTGAGATCAGCCCTGAAGAGCGCGAGCAGGTTGTTGCAGCGGTGCGGGAATCCGTAAAGGAGCTGGCCTGACGAAGTCAAGCTCGGATGCCGCGTGCCGGTCGCGGCCTGACAAACGGCAACCGACATCAGAGGACCCTACGAATATGAAAGCAATGATTCTTGCCGCCGGGGTCGGTTCCCGGCTCGATCCGCTAACCCGAAACATTCCTAAGCCGATGGTGCCGATCGTCAACAAGCCTGTCATGGAGCACATCGTCGAGCTGCTGGTGAGAAACGGGTTCAAACAGATAATGGTTAACCTGCACTACCTGGGCGACCAGATACAGGCGCACTTCGGCGACGGAAAGAAGTGGGGGGTCAAGATACACTATTCGCAGGAGGATCGGCTCTGGGGCGACGCCGGCAGCGTGAAGCGCTGCGAGGACTTTTTTGATCAGGATACGTTCCTGGTAGTCGGCGGAGACGACCTGGCCGAGATGGACCTCAGGCGTCTGGTACGCTACCACAAGGAAAAGAAGGCGCTTGCCACAATTGCGCTGTCGCTGGTCGACGACCCGTCCGAGTACGGGATCGCGTTGATGAACGAGCGCGGGCGCATCACGAGGTTCCTCGAGAAGCCCAGGGGCGAGGTCATTTTCTCGAACTCGGCAAACACCGGCGTGTACGTTTTCGACCGTCACATATTCGAGCTCATACCAAAGGGCGTACCGTACGGCTTCGGAGCGAATCTCTTCCCCATGCTGCTTGAACAGAAGACCCGGTTCTACGGCTACCTTACCTCGAGCTACTGGAAGGACGTGGGCAGCCTCAAGCAGTATCAGGAGGCGCATCGGGACGCCCTGAGCGGGCGCGTCGATATCAAGATACCCGTGCCGGAGGTCAAGAAGTACGTCTGGATGGGAGAGAACGTCGAAATTGACCCGAGCGCGGAAATCGGCTATCCTGTTGTCATCGGCAACAACTGCAGGATCGAGAAAGGCGCCAAGCTCAGCGAGTACTCGGTTCTGGCCGACGACTGCGTGATCGAGGAAGGGTCCGTGGTAAGACAGAGCATACTCTGGCACGGCGCGTGCGTGATGCGTGGGACAATGCTCGAACGCTGCGTGGTCGGCGAGAAATGCAGTGTGAAGTCGTCAGCCGCAGTCTTCGACGGGGTGATAGTGGATCCCGTCCGCCGGTGCTCGAATAACGGATAGCTCTCGCCTGGAGACCCGCAGCCAATGGCAGTAGCCAGTCTGCGCACCGGTCTAATGCAATCATTTGCAAGAACAGCTCCGTTTGCTTTCTGCAGGAGGAGAGGATGGACTACGACGTCAAGGACCTTTCGCTTGCCCCTAAGGGGAAGCTGCGTATCGAATATGCCGAGCAGGAAATGCCGGTCTTGAGGCTGATCCGCGCCCGGTTCGAGAGGGAAAAGCCGCTCGCGGGCGTTACATTGGCAGCGTGCCTGCACGTTACTACTGAGACTGCTAACCTGGCCCGCACCTTGAAGGCGGGCGGAGCGAATGTGTTCCTGTGCGCGTCGAACCCGCTGTCCACGCAGGACGACGTAGCCGCTTCGCTGGTCGAGGACTATGGTATTCCGACCTTCGCCATCAAGGGGGAGGATAACGAGACCTACTACAAGCACATTGATGCCGTCCTGGATGCGCGCCCGTCGATCACTATGGACGACGGGGCGGACACGGTCGGCGTCATCCACTCCAGGCGCCGCGATCTGATCCCCAATATCATCGGGGGCACCGAGGAAACCACTACAGGCGTGATTCGCCTGCGGAGCATGGAGAAAGAGGGCGTTCTGGCCTACCCCATAATCGCCGTAAACGATGCCAACACGAAGCATCTGTTCGACAATCGCTACGGGACCGGGCAGAGCACGGTCGACGGGATCCTCCGCGCCACAAACGTGCTTTTCGCGGGAAAGACGTTCGTCGTCGCCGGGTACGGCTATTGCGGCAAAGGCGTAGCGATGCGAGGAAAAGGCCTGGGCGCGAGGGTGATCGTCACCGAGGTGGACCCACTGCGCGGGCTGGAGGCCGTGATGGATGGCTTCGCCGTGATGCCGATGGACGAGGCAGCAAAGGTCGGAGACATTTTCTGCACGGTGACCGGCGATATCAACGTGATCCGCAGGGAACATTTCGAGGTAATGAAAGACGGCGCGATCGTCGCGAACTCCGGACATTTCAACGTCGAGATCGACATTCCCGCTCTCGAGGGCCTAGCCAGAAGCCGCCGGATCATCCGGGATTTTGTGGAGGAGTTCACGCTGGCCGACGGTCGCCGCATATACTTGCTCGGCGAGGGGCGACTCATTAACCTGGCGGCGGCCGAGGGCCACCCGCCCAGTGTTATGGACATGAGTTTCGCCAACCAGGCGCTGTGCTCGGAGCATATGGTCAAGAACGGCGCCAAACTTGAAAAGAAAGTCTACGCGGTCCCGAAGGCGATAGACGAGCAGATCGCCGCGCTCAAGCTGGAGTCGATGGGGATCCGCATCGACGTCCTGACGCCTGAACAGGAACAGTACCTCGCCTCGTGGACCGAAGGAACGTAGGGTTTTGCGACTTGGAGTCTGCGGCTGGGCACCTGCCCAGGGTTGATATTCTCGGCCTTAAGGTCCACTGCATCGACATGGCGCGAGCGCTGGACGCGATTCGCGACTTCGTCGCGAGCGGTAGGCCACATATGGTCGTGACGGCCGACTCCTCCATGGTTGTGCTTGCGCGGCACGACGAAGACTTCCGCGCGCTAGTTAACTCGGCTGATCTGGTAACCCCGGACAGCTCGGGGATCCTGCTTGCGGCGAAGCTGCTCGGCAGGCCGATTAAGGAGCGGGTGAGCGGATGCGATCTCAGCAGGCAGATATGCCGGGCGGCCGCAGAGGATGGGTTCTCAGTGTACCTGCTGGGCGCGGGGCCGGGAGTCGCCGAGGAAGCCGCGCGCAAGCTGCGGGAGGAGTTCACGGGGCTTGAGATAGCCGGTACGCATCACGGCTACTTCGACCGTTCGCAGGAGAGCGAGATCGCCGCACGAGTCAGGAGCTCCGGTGCAAGGGTATTGCTCGTGGGCATGGGCATTCCCAGGCAGGAAAGGTTCATCCGGGATCATCTCGAAGAGCTCGGCGTCGGCGTAGCGATGGGTGTCGGCGGCACGCTGGATGTGCTTTCGGGCAGGGTGAAACGAGCACCCGTGTGGATGCAGCGCCACGGGTTGGAATGGCTCCACAGGCTTGCGGTGAATCCGCGCAAGTTCCCGAAGGTGGCGACCCTGCCGCGCTTCCTGGGGATGGTGCTTCTGGAGAAGCTCAGGAGTCGAAAGTTCACGTCGGAAAACTCAGAGTAGCAAGACAGGTAGCGGAAAAAACTGCGCGCGAGGCCGGTTTGATCTTGCATCGGGGCTCGCCGCGGTGAATGTAGATGTGCCGCAGGTCGTTACGATAGAATCAAAACCCGGCCTCTTGGGGCCGCTGCGATAGAACGAAGAC
>JBMFPI010000144.1:0-8530 GCA_049969195.1 Armatimonadota bacterium | reverse complement strand
GACAACGTTGCAACCGGTCTGGCAACCGTCTCCCAGCACGGCTCCGAATTTCGGCAGGCCCGTGTCGTATTCGGTGCCCCCAATGGTAAGCTTCACGGTCGGCCGCTTGCCGGTTTTCGGGTCCCTAGTGCTCAGCACGGGCACGTTTGACAGTTTGGTGCCCGCGCCCAGGTTGACATTTCGACCCAGGATGCTGTCACCGACATAAGCGAAATGCGGACACTGCGCAGTATCCAGCATTATGCAGTTCTTGAGCTCAGAGGCGTGGCCGACTATGCAGTCGTTGCCTACAATGACGTCCCCACGGATGTAGCAGCCGTGTCTGATCTGGCAGTTGCGCCCGATTATCGCAGGCCCCATTATGAACGCCCCGGGCTCGACCACGGTCCCCTCACCGATCACCACTGCGTCGCGGTCATCTATGTGCGCACCGTTCATCACCGTCCCGCGGATCAAGTCGTCGCTGTCTACGCTCGTGATATACTCGAGCGCGAACCTGCCGACCGCGAGCAGCGCCTCCCACACGTGTTCGCAGCCGTCGAACACGCCCCGGAACTCAAAGCCGTCCAGATCGAAGAAGTCTTCCGGTCTGAGCATGCCACAATCCTCTTGTCAGCCGACTTTACACGTTGATTATAGGAACCGCCGTATGCCGTGTCAAACAACTCCGCACGCCCCAGGGTGTTACGAGAGAACGCGAAACCGGCGTTTTGGGCGGTTCTCCTGCTCAGTTGAGGAGTGTTGAATCGCTAAGAACCCGTCTGCCGGGACAGCCCGTTGGGAGACGACCCGCTTGACCGGCGGTCCGTCGGCGGTGTATAATCCGCCGGTATCCGCAAGCAAGCTATGGCAGGCTCGCCCCTCAAGTTCGAAATTCTTGCCGCCGATCGATCCACCGCTGCGCGAAGAGGCAGGCTGCATCTTACGCACGGCGTGGTGAACACGCCGGTGTTTATGCCGGTCGGCACTCAAGGCACGGTGAAGGCCACAAGCCAGGAAGAGCTCGCAGAGATGGGCTACGAGATTATCCTGGCAAACACTTACCATCTCTACCTGAGGCCGGGGCATCGGCTGATTGCGTCCGCCGAAGGCCTGAACCGGTTTATCAACTGGCCGCGGCCGATACTCACGGATTCCGGCGGATTCCAGGTTTTCAGCCTGGAGCACATCAGGAAGATCGGGGAGGACGGAGTTCTGTTCCGATCGTACGTAGACGGCTCGTATCACGAGTTCACTCCGGAACGCGTGATGGAAATACAGAGCGCGCTGGGGGCTGACGTTGTGATGGCCTTCGACGAGTGCGCGCCATACCCGTGCGATTTGGAGTACGCGCGCGAGGCGATGGAACGAACGCATCGGTGGGCGGTCCGGTCGCTTGCGTCGCGTGACCCGAGCCAGGCTTTCTTCGGGATAATCCAGGGCAGCACATACCTGGAGTTGCGCGTCGAAAGCGCCAGGTTTATCGCCTCGCTTGACACGGACGGCATCGCTATAGGAGGGGTCTCGGTCGGCGAGGGCAAGCAGTTGATGATGAAGGCCGTTGAGTGGTGTGTGCCCCAATTGCCCGAGTCGAAGCCGCGCTATTTGATGGGTGTAGGTACGCCGGAAGACATACTCGACTCGGTCGCTCGAGGGGTCGACATGTTCGACTGCGTCCTGCCGACGCGTCTGGGGCGCAGCGGGTCGCTCTACACCAGCCGCGGCCGGATTAACATCAAGAACAGCCGGTTCACCGCCGACTTCGCGCCCGTAGACCCCGAATGCTCCTGCTGGTGCTGCCGGAACTACTCTGCGGCCTATCTGCGTCATCTCTATATGTGCGACGAGATCCTTGCCGCTCGACTGGCCACCTATCACAACCTCCATTTCTACGCCAGGCTTATGGAAGGAATTCAGCGGGCAATCGAGCGGGGAGAGTTCCCGGAGTTCCGAAAGGAGTTCCTGGCGAAGTATCGAACGCACCGGGCTTCGGTGCACGACGAGTCGGGCCGCCAGGAGATAGACAATGAGCACAACCGAAACAAACGTAGTTACGCTGGACCACGTAAGGCGCAACCCCAAAGTCAGGACGTTTCTGGAAGCGGCCAATGAACAATTGAACGCGCTCGGCTATACCGAACACGGGTTCCGCCACGCGGGAATCGTTGCTGAAACCGCACGAAACATCATCGAGAGCCTCGGACAGGACGGCCGCACAGCCGAGTTGGCCGCGATTGCGGGTTATCTGCACGATATCGGTAACTCGATCAACCGCAACGGCCACTGCGAGACCGCTGGCATTATGGCCTTCGTGCTTCTCAACGAAATGGGCATGCCGGAGCATGAGGTTGCGGTCATTATGGGCGCCATCGGGAATCACGAGGAGGAGGTCGGCGCACCAACGAGTTCCGTTGCCGCTGCCCTGATCCTCGCCGACAAGTCCGACGTTCACCACTCGCGCGTCCAGAACGAAAACCCGCTCACATTCGACATACACGACCGCGTCAACTTCTCAGTGCAGCGCTCCCACCTGCGAGTAGACACGGAGAACAAGTCCATCAACCTGGAACTGACGACTGACGAACAGTCCTCGTCTGTGATGGAGTATTTCGAGATCTTTCTCTCGCGTATGCTCATGTGCCGTCGGGCAGCGGACTTCTTCGGCTACCGTTTCAGGCTCATTATCAACGGCAGGGAGATGTAGCCAGCGCTGTTCACTACAGGCGCAGACATCCGCGGACTATTCGTTCGTCAGCTTCATTGACCCTAAGAACAACCCGGGGGCGACCGTTGCTTCGCGAGGTAATGCCGCTGGATCGTCCGGATCCCGCGGGTAGACGTAGCCTGCAGCTACGACGTGAGGGCGGCCAGCCTGGTTGCCGACCCCTGGATACCGTACTTTTCGCGAATGATCCGGCTGATAGTCTCGACCACGACCCGCTGCCCTTCCTCGACGCTGCCGCCTGATGCGATCACCCGGTCATAGGGCTGGCGGATATCGGTCGCGATATTGATCTTGACGACGCCGTTTCGGACCGCGTCAAGGACGTACGACTGGATAACGCCCGAGCCTCCGTGCAGAACGAGGGGGACGCCCGTTGCCCGGCGCAGCTCCCGGACTCGTTCGATGTCGAGCTTCGCCTCGACCTTAGCCTGGTCCCTTGCAGCGGCGGCGATCGCGCCGTGGACCGATCCTACCGAGACCGAGAGCCAGTCCACCCCGGTGCGCTCCACAAATTCCCGTGCCTGTTCGGGAGCGGTGAACCCGGCTTTCGACTGAAAGAGCTCCTCGTAGGGCGGAAGAGGTCCCGCCTCGTGCCCGACCACAGACCCAAGTTCCGCCTCCACGAGAACGCCCTGAGCGTGCGCCATCCGCACGACCTCGGCCGTGACCGCCACGTTCTCTTCAAACGGAAGGCGGGATCCGTCGATCATAACGGAATCGTATCCTGCAGCAAGGCCCTCCTCAATCAGCGGCTTCCAGTCGACCTCGAACCCGTCTTCGTCTATAACCGGGATGTGGTCCAGATGGAGGGACGTTACCCTGGTGTCGGCGTGCCTGCGATACTCCTCGGCCGCCGCGGTGATGCTGGGGATTTCGAACTTCAGCAGCTCTATTCGCGAAACTTCCACCATGCCGAACGTGTCGTTAGCCGCGAGCGCTTCGCAAATGGGCTTCACCATCGGCAGATAGTGCATGTTGAACGCGGGGATAACGATTCCGTTTTCCGCTGCCGCGCGAACGAACCTGGACAGTCTGTCTGTACGAATCATTTTCACCTCACGGCCGTGCAGCCGTCAGCACATCAACACAATGCGCGTTCAGCCCGGGTTGTAGCGATAGAACGCAAATCCGGCGTCTTCGGCGGTTCGACGCCCCTCGACTACGCGGGAGAATCGCCCGAAACGCGCCTATCGCAACAGCCTTGTTCAGCGCCGGAGATTGCGAATCCTGCCTTCGGGTGGAGATGCCCGGGCGGGTTTGGCCTGAACCGCGGGCCATAGTCGTGCTGCGGCGCGGCCTGAGGGAAGTAAGCGTCTTGGCCAGGTATGCGCCGTCCCAGCACATCGCCAGTACAAGGAGCCAATTCACCGTTATCCCGACAGATGCGGTCCCCGTCCCCGCCGTGCGTGCGGCCAGGGTAATATGTCTCGCGTCATCAGCTATTACCAGAACGCGTCGAGACGTACACTTTCCGGCAATGTTCTACCGACCTTCCCTTGCGGAAAGTGCGCTCGCGCCGTCTTCAGTGTTCCCGGGTTTTCCAGGAAATATCAGCCGGGCACGGAACGCTTGGTAGCGCCGGTCCGTCAAAGATGCTAAGTTCCGCGCGGGTACTTCTCCAAACCACAGCGAAAGGAGGTGAGTAAGATGCGCAGGTTAGTAGTTGCCGTAGTCGTCCTGGCATTTGGCGCGTTGGTTCTGAGCCCCGTGCTGGCTGCAACGACCACGACCAATCGGGCGCCGGCCCCTAAGGCTACCACCGCAAAGACGACAACCAGCAAGGCAGCGCCCACCACGACAGCCAAGCCCGGAGCGGTAAAGAAGCCCTCGACCACTACTCCTAAAGCCACGACCAAGGTCACCACTACCACTGCGAAGCCGGCACCAAAGAAGGTTGCTATGTCCGGCAAGAAGGTGACCAAGAAAACGCTGGTCAAGAAGCGGCCGCTCAGGGCCAAAACCAGTGCCAAGAAAGCAAAATAGCTGCGGCGGCACGTAATAAGCTCAGGGATTACGGATGTTGGCAGACGCATGAGTTGACTCCGTAGTCCCTTTTTGCATCATTCGACGCCCTTGAACTGACCGGAAGAAACTGCGAAAACGCGCCTATCGCACTCCCTGATATGATCCTGAGCGCAGCGAGGGACAAGTCGCGACGTGATATAATGCCGGTGTGATATCACGACGTCGCTTTCTCGCTGGTTGCGCCGCCGCCGTCTGCGGCGCAGGGACTACACATCCCTCGCTCCGCTGCCGTCCCGTCATCTCCGGACCTCTATGGTGGTACGACCCCCTAGAGTCGAAAGCATGGGGCGAGTCCGGCTGGCGAGACGAACTCGACCAGCACCGGAAGATCGGTTTCAACTTGCTGTGGTTGTGTAACTGCCCAGCTGGGCTGGCTTCCCCAGAGGATGCAACGAACCTGCACTCGCTGATGGATTTGTGCGCCAGACGCAAGGTGCGTGTTATCCTCGACACCGGCTGCTCACCAGGCTGGTACGGCAAGCTCGATCTGCAAGAAGAGATCGAGTTATGCTCGGCTAATATCAGGCGCATCGGGCAGGAGTTCGCGGAGCACCCGGCATTCTTCGCCTGGTACGTGCCGCACGAAATTTATGTCTGGCATGGTGAGGGCGCTGCGTACATCGACAAACTCTACCCTGCGCTTGTCGAGCGGTGCAAGAATGCCGCTGCGAAGCCGGTCACCGTCTCGCCATTTTTCATACTGGATCGCGACAAGGTCTTCGGGGACTTTCGCTACGCCGAGCCGGGCGAGTACGAACGCTATTGGGCAAGGCTGATCAGGCTGAGCGGATTCGACATCGTCATGCTCCAGGACTCTGGCGAGCATTTTTCGTACGTGACCAACAAGATGCGCCGGCCGTTCTTCGAGGCTATGAGCGCGGCGTGCCGGACCGCGGGCGCGAGGTTCTGGGGCAATGTCGAAACCGCCGAATACGATTGCCCGAGCAAGGAGGAGTTCGTCCGCCGCTACGGGCGCATCCATCATGCCCAGGCCAAGGGTCTGAGGTGGCGGCCAGTCCCGATCGAGCGCCTCAAGGAGAAGCTCGATCTGGCGTCCGAGTATTCCGAGGAAATCGTTACCTGGGGCTACCGGGAGTTCTGCCGACCGGCGCTTGGTGATGATGCGCGCAAGTGGTACGAGGAGTACCGCAGGCTGTTGCGATAGGCGGAGTTTCGGCGGTACATCTACTGAGACAGTTCAATTCCGCGGGAATCACGTCCTGCTGAACTTCTTTCAGCATCCAAGCACCGAACTGACGGATCCCTGGTATCGAGTTCAGGGTGACGGGGTCCTGGACGTTCACGCCTGCGGGGCTGAACTCATACAGCCTGTTGTATGCTGCGCGAATGGCCGGGTTCGACGTGCGGCCAGGCGCGCAGTACGCTCAATTCGCGCAGCGTACAACTCCCTCTACCCTTGCGGGAGAGGGCGGGAGTGAGGGCTCGCCGTACATCGGGGACTCAGGTCCGTCCGCGGCGAAAACCGCCTGAGCTCGGCCGTTCGCGAAACATAGGAGATCTCCGCCAGGCGCTGCGATGGAGGCCGTTTTCGCCAATTTTCCCACTCAGTTAAGGCGCGTCGAATCGCGGAGAACCTACCGGTTGTGGACAGTGCCTGTAGGATCGAGAGATCCTTCACCAAGCGGATGAGTTCATCCAACCGCGCTCCTATGGATGCTGTATGCGAGCGGAGTGCTGGCGGGAGTCACGATCGGGTTGAACCCCGTTGCGTGTGAAAAACGGTTTCGTTTGCCATATCCGCCTACCAAAGATCAGGCAGGTGAGCGAGCTGAAACTCGATGGACTTCGGCTGCTTGGCAACCTCGATCACCACGGTTGTCCCGTCCGGGCCGGTGCACAGGTAGACTTTGTCAGCGGAGGCCAGTATGTTGGCATAGCCCATCCCGAGCGACTTCGTGGTTGAGAAGCTCTTCATAAAGGCGATCTTCGGCAGGGCCAAGGAGTCCATTCCGGGCCCTGAGTCCGAGACCTTGACCCGCACCGAGCCATTCTCGTCACAGATAGCCATTGTGCCTCCGCCGCCGTGCTTGAATGCGTTTGTGACGGCCTCGCCGACGCACAGGACCAGCGCGTCGATCTGAGAGGCTTCCATTCCCGCCTCCTGTGCGGCTTTCCGAACCTGGGCGCGGGCGGCGGCGACATCACGAACGTCCGAGATCTCCGTGCAGGGGAAAATCGGCTCCGCACACAACCTCTCGATTTCGCCTCTGTCCAGAATCTCCAGCTTGCCATCCGTCACCGAGAATATCGTGTCCTTATAGAAGTTGTTCATCCGCCTGTCGGCCTCCTGGCGCGCGGCGGTCTCTGCCGCCTCGGCTCTCCGAAGCTCGGTGACGTCCCTTGCGACACCGCGTATTCCGACGACTTTGCCATCCTCAATGATCGGACGTTCGAAAACCTCGAGCATAATGCGGGATCCGTTCTTGTGAAAGATCTCCACGGGGTACGGTCCGGTTGTCTCGCCTGTCGCCAGTGTCCGCTCTGTGTGTTTAACTACATCTTCGTTGATCGGGTTGTCGGTTAAGAACTTTGTGTAATGGCTCATCCACTCGTCCACCGAGTAACCGGTGATCTGCTCCACGGACGGCGACACGTAAGTAAACACACCTTTCGAGTCGTGGATGTAGAAGAAGAAGTCCGGTGAGCCTTCTACCACCAGACGAAGCGTTTCCTCGTTCTTCTGTATCGCGGCGGCTGATTTTCGAAGGTCTTCGGTCAGTGCCGCGTTGGTGAGCGCGACGGCAGCCTGGTTGGCAAGGCCTATCAGAAGGTCGATATCCTCCGGTTCGAACGAGCGCTCGTTCGGCCAGTTATGCAGCTCAAAGCATCCGAGCAGCCGGCCGTCGCTTGCAATAATGGGGACGTTTATAAGCTTGGTGAAGCCGATCTTCTTCTGGATACGACGCAGAACTACAGGATCGTGCGCGGCGTCGTTTGTAAGGTATGGCCTCCTGTTCTCGATCACCCAGCCGGCCACCCCCTCTCCCCGCCGGAATGCGTAGTTAATGGGCACGAGCTCGCCGTGCCGATTGCACTCATGGAAAACCATCTTGTCGTCGACCAGCAGGCCCGCGCACCCGCCGCCGGCCGACACCAACAGCATGCCGTATTGCACCAGCAGGCGCATCACCTCCTGGGTGTCGAGCGCGCTGTTGATCTGTCTACTTGCGTAGAGCAGGGCCGTGAGCTGACGTGTTCGTTGTTCCAGACTTGCCTGCCGGGCTTTTTCCTCAGTGATGTCACGGGAGATGGAAAGCATAGCGACGGGGGTGCCGTCGGCGTTGTCCACTCGGGTGATGGTCTGACGCATCGGGAAAACAGTGCCGTCTTTTCTGATGCCCTCGGTTTCACCCTGCCATACGCCCTTCTCCAGCACCTCCTGGGCGATTTCCGCGGCCTGTTCGGGACGGGCTGTGAGGATGGTTACGTCGCGTCCTATGAGTTCTTCTACGGAGTAGCCGTGCGAGCTAGCGCGGGCATGGTTGATATATGCGATGCGGCGGTCCAGGCCCGCGATAACTACACCATCGGCCGCGGAATCCGCCGCCCGACGGAATATTTGCTCGTCCAGCACAGGGCCGAATGAGCCTTTACGCGGCGCACGGTTTGAACTCATATAAGACCTGTCCCCTCAAGCAATGTCGATTACGAGCGTTTGAGAGAATAGCACATCTCGGCCTTGTTGGCAAGGACGGCCTAACGGCCAGAATCCGCCATCTCCGCTTATGGGGTAGCAGTAGTAAGTCGGCCGAGGGCCGTTTTTGGAGCCGGTTAGGGCTC
>JBMFPI010000143.1:6252-8557 GCA_049969195.1 Armatimonadota bacterium | reverse complement strand
GCCGGCAGGCACTACTGTTTCTGCTCGCAGGAGTGTAAGGACGAGTTCGACTCGGACCCCGAATTCTACGCGGCCGAGAGCGAAGACACCATTCAGGAAGACGAAGACGCGTCTTAGCAGGCTTCGGGAACGAGTTTAGCCCCGTCCGAGCCAGGCTGGTTGACCCAGGTTCGTGATCTTGCGAAGAAAGCCCGGCTCTTGATCCCGGGCTGGGTCGGGGGTTCTTGCGACGGCCGGGTTTCCGGCGATTCTGCTGCTTACCATAGACGCGCCGAATCGCTGGAAACGCCGGGGTTGTGTTCTATCGCAATGGCCTCAGAGAGAAAAATCGCTGAACTAAGCAGGCTCGAAGGATCCGGCCTACTCGAATGGCGTTTCCAGCGAGGTGCCCGCCTTTGCCGAGCGTTCGGCGTAGTCGATGATCATAATCACTCGCCGCGCTTCTTCCGGCTTGACCTCGAGCTCCTTGCCGCGAAGCAGGTGATCAGCCAGGTTCGGATACCACGTCTCCCAGGTGGAAGCCTTGTATTTCACGTCCATTTCGGCCGGGTAGCCCTTGACGTCCAGATATGCTTTGAAACTGCCGGACCCGTGATCTAGAATTGCGCCTTTCGTGCCCAGTATCCGCCACCGCGGCTTGCCGGCTTTGGCAATTGAGGATATGGTTATGTCCGCGACTACGTCGTCGTCGAATCGAACTATGGCCTGGGTTTCGTCTTCGTTGGTTACGTCCGTCCACACCCGATTCCACTGGTAGAAACCGGTGACGTTCTTGATCTTGCGCCCCTCGAGGAAGTTCAGCACCCAATCGACTACGTGCGCGCCCCAGTCGTAGAAGTTTCCGCCAGATATCTCCTTGTCGGAGCGCCACCACTTGCCGGGCTTGCCGTATCCTCCCATGAAGGCCTCTACCCTGAACACCTCGCCGATCATCCGCTTGTCTATGAAATCCTTGATGGCCATATAGTCGCCATCGTGGCGGCGGTTGTGGAAGACCGTCAGGAGCAGGCCATTCTCACGGGCGAGCTCGATCATCTCCGTCGCTTCCTCGGTCTTGATGCAAAAGGGCTTTTCCAGACAGACACCTTTGCCTGCCTTCAGAGCGTCCATCGAGACCGAATAGTGCAGGTTGTGAGGGAGGATGTTGACGACGCAGTCGATGTCATCGGCCGCCAGCATTTCCCTGTAGTCGGTGTAGGTCCTGACTCCTGGCAGCTCCTGCTCGGCAGCTTTGAGCCGTGCCGGGTCGACGTCGCACACCGCGACCGTCCTCATTCCCGGGCTGGAGTTGATCCAATTGGCGTGGTGCTTTCCCATGTTGAACGCCCCGCCGTAGCCGATGATGCCCCAGCGCACTTCTTTTTTGGTTGTCGTAGCCAATTGCCTGTGTCCCCTTTCAGGTTATTCCGATGGACCGTATTTCGCAGGGCTCACGCGCCCTTCGCACAATGATCGTCAGATCCCGCGTAACGCCCCAGGGGCGCTCCGGCCGCTTGATCCCGGCCCCTAGGTTACCACAATCGAACGCATACCATCTGTTGCAACATCCACGGTTTCTGCGCGCCTGCCGGCAGCGCATGCCCTTGCCGGGCGACTACTGCCCCGGGTTCCACGGCGCGACGTAGCGATACGGGGTTTCCTTGCGGAAATCCGGCCAGGTGCAGCCTATCCCGTCCACATCCAGAGCCTCAATGCACCACAGCAGCCCCTCGGGCTCGACCTCGGCCTCCCCGACCCAGAACTGTCCGTCCCGCTTCATAGGCGTCAGCGTCCAGTCCCCCTTATCCGACGGGAATGGTTTCGTCTTGAGCGATACTTTGTCCAGCCAATCCGGGTTGGCGAACTTCACCTTCACGGTGAGCTTTTTCGGCGCCGAAGCCTGCGCAGGCGCCTCGAGCGCTGACTCGCACTGTACCACCTCCGGCCTTTCGATGTCCACATCTATGGCAATCATTGGCGCCTTTCCAGACTTGCCCGAAGCTTTGATCTCGGCGATTGTTTCCTCCAGCACCTTCACATCATCCGGCAGGCTCTCGGCCTGTTTACTCCAGGTAAACTGTTCAGTGTGCATCCGGAGCGTGTCGACAAACGGTTTGTAATGCTCGTCGCCGATTTTGGCAAGTTTTTTCCAGGCGCTAGCGGCCGCCGTAAGCTCCATGCGAATCGGCGTCTCAAGGGACACATCGGACGACTCGACCATAAGCGCATAGATTGAGGCGGCGAAGAGCTTGTGAGAGTAGTAGTCTCCGAGGTGGCTCAGGGCCGTGAGTTCGGTTGTGAGGTCGTTGAACTCCGCGGTCGGCGA
>JBMFPI010000143.1:0-6242 GCA_049969195.1 Armatimonadota bacterium | reverse complement strand
CCAGATGTTCTCGGGTCTTGCGGGCCTCTTCGGCCAGATATGTGGCCACGCGCAGAGGAGTTGCGCGGGCAGGCATCTCATCGTTCATAAGCCCCTGCGCGTATTCTCGAGGTGACATTACGTTCTGAATGTCGAACGGCTGTCCCTGCGACCACGCCTTCACGTCTCCGCCCCATTCGAGCTCCGGCGCGTGATTGCGATGATCCGGGCCCAGGGAATACGACGTGTAAGCATCCGGCACGATCATACTCGCCCAGCACATTGCGTCGTACAGGTCTGGCGCGGCCTCTTTTCCGAAGCGCTTTTCGAACATATGGATCCACACGTCTCTGCGCTTTGCTAGCGACGGGTCGTACGCGGTGCGGCCCCACACGTTATACCAGAACCAGTCGCGCTGATACTGCCACTTGTACCACCGGTTGGGAGAATCATCCCGATGACGGGAATCGTATTTCGGGTAATAGGCATCGATGGGCTCCACGCACAATCCGACCGATCCGGCAAGCAGGCTGCACTGGTTCGCGCGGGCCGCAAGTTCAGGATTGCCCCACGGAAACACGCGGTGAGTGCCGTTCGCGCGGAGCTGGTAGATAATCTGGTAGGCGCGAGGATAGCTGTAGTAGTCCTGATACCAATAGTGGCCCCATTTCTGCACCCGACCCCCCGCGACGATGTAAGGCGGTCCAAAATGTTCCCCGTTGTACTTGATCTCAATGAAAAACTGCCTGGGGAACTCCCTGCCGATGGCCAGTATCTGGTCCTTCTTTGCACCCCAGGTGCGCGTGTACAAGTCGACGGGCCTTCCCGCCTCGGCAATCGCGGGAATGTAGCTCTCGCGGTAGAAGTCCTCTTTCTGCCCCGATTCCCCGATTCGGAACCCGATCATGTCGAGTTCCGGGCATTGCTCGATCATCTTGCGAACGACCTCGCGCGTGTAGGCGGCAAGGTTTTCGGGTGTGGCTTCGGAGGTTGGCTTGCGCAGTCCCTGGCCGTCCCAGCCCGCGGAGTAGCTCATCAGTGCGAACTTGATTCCCCGCGCTTTGGCCATTCGGATCACCTTGTTCAGCATTGCCAGGTTGCGCCGCGCGATCTCAGGCTCGACGCCTACGTCCGGAAACTTCTCCGACACGACAAAATACGGGTATATGTTGGGGAACCGTGTGGTCTTGATGTCGTACATGCCGTGCAGGTCGATCCAGTTGATCCTGGCGCGGGCGAGCTGATCCAAATACCCCTGCCAGTAATCCTCCTGAAGAAACCACCACGTGCTGTCGTCCTCGCCGTAGGGCAGGGTGAGGAACGGGTTCACTGCTCTGAACTCGACCGCGGGCGATTGCGCGATGGGATTCTGGATCTCCAGCGCGGGCGCACCTTTCATATCGATCTGTTCAGCAAGTTCCAAGCAGCCGTACATCGCCCCGACGCTGTCCCGCCCGACGATGGCTATGTCTTTGCCGACGCGCGCGATTGCAAAGGACTCATGCTTGGTCGAAAGGACCCTCATCGCCTCCGCCGCGGGCGCATCTACAATGTCGCCCGCAATACTCACGCGGATTTTTACATCGCTCTTCACCCCGGCCAACGCCTTGTTTAGATCGTTCACGCCAAATTCGATTGGCGTGCCCTCAAATCCCTTCGGTGCGGAGACAGCCGCAGCCGACGCCGGCCCGCACAACAGAAACCAAACCGCAATCGCGACTAAGACACCGGACCTCGTGCTCACCTGTTCCCCTCCTAATCTGCCGCCGCAGGGCGGCGCTTGCTAAATACCATCAGCAGGTTAAGATCATAGGAGCGAAAATTCCTCCATGCGATCGGCAATCGGCCTCCATCGTCCGCCTCATTCCGGAAGCGTTCGCAGAGCCAGCTTCCGCGCCCGCCCTCTTCCCCGCCCTCGCCTACAAAGAGAGGGAATTCTACTGCCGGAAGGGCCAGCGTGAGGGGTCGTATGCTGCAGGAACTCAGTGCCCTCCAGACTCGCGGCGTTCGTCCGCCAAAATCGTGCCCGCAGCATAAAAACCTCCCTCTCCCCTTGCGGGAGAGGGTTGAGGTGAGGGGTCATACCGAACTGGCTTCAGCGTCCACGCGCCGAAGGTGTCCATTACGAATCACGTCCAGGATGACCTGGCTCCGGGCGCTTATGAGTGCAAAACTGAGTTGACACATCACGCGCTTTGCATTGACCGCGGGTTTGGGGCGGCGGTATAATATCCTGCTGGACAGGCGACATGCTGGATAAGCGACAAGAACGATACCGAGGTAACGGCGTCATATGATATTCCCTTGCATGGACAAACTGGAGAACTACGGAAACAAGTACGCGTTGGTGACCCTAGCCGCGAAGAGGGCCAAGCAGCTCAAGAGCGGCGCTCCTCCGTTGATCGAGACGGATTCCGTAAACCCGCTGACAATCGCGCTCGAGGAGATAGCTGCGGGCAAGATCACGTGCGTCGTGCCGGAGGATGACGCCGAGCTCCAGCGCTCTTTGGAACCCGAGGTCGGGCAGTTGTTTGCGGTGCCGGACCGGACGGAGGACGAGGAAGAAGACAAAGCCGAGGCTGAGGCGGAAGAGCCTGTGCCGGTGTCCAGCGAGGCCACCTCCGATGTTGAGGAGGAAGAGGTCGACGAGGAGACCGATCTCGAGGAGCTGGAAGAGGAGGAAGACGAAGAGGAAGAACACGTCGGCTGGCACCCTGTGCTCGACGAAGACCTGGAGGATGAAGAGCACGCCCTCGTGCCCGATGACGAGCCGCCCGTGGACATAGAGCCTGAAATCCCGGCCATAGCCGCACCCGTACTGGAGGACGAGGAGATCAAGCCGAAGAGCAGGCGAGGGCGCAAGGCTCACGAGGACGATATCGATTTCGAAATAGAGCTGGATCCCGAAGAATTGGATATCGACGAGGAGCACGAAGACCTCGATTAGCACATATATTTCATTTCGGCCTGAGCGCTGCGAAGACCCCCGGCGCACGGGCCGGGCTCTTCTTCAGGGCGCTCACAATGACGGCTGTGCAGTGCCGCTGAAAACGGGTAGTGCGGGTTAGATGGCGAATTCCGGTCAAGCCATGGCAGACAAACGCGACTACTACGAGACCCTGGGCGTCCCCCGAAACGCATCACAGGACGAAATCAAAAGGGCCTACAGACGCCTTGCACGGGAGAATCACCCCGACG
Organism: Armatimonadota bacterium; assembly: GCA_049969195.1. Classification (GTDB taxonomy): domain Bacteria; phylum Armatimonadota; class UBA5829; order UBA5829; family UBA5829; genus CALJES01. The sequence goes on along the minus strand of JBMFPI010000143.1, from coordinate 3,065 downwards.
TCAACCCCAACAGGGCGGACGCCGAGGCCCGATTCAAGGAAATCAACGAGGCTTACCAGGTCCTTTCCGATCCCGAGAAACGACAGATCTACGACCGCTACGGGCACCGCGGACTCGATCAGACCTATCCCGGCGGGTTCGTTGATTTCGGCGACTTTGGCGGGTTCGGCGACCTGTTCGATATGTTTTTCGGTAGCGAGACCCGGGCCTACACGCGGACCAGGGCTTCCGCCGAGCGCGGTAACGACCTGCGCCACGACGTCGAGCTCACGCTGGAGGAGGCGGCACACGGCGTCGAACGCCGAATCCGATACGAACGAATGGAACGCTGTGAGGCGTGTTCGGGAACAGGCGCTCGAGCCGGCAGCCACCCCGAAACCTGCGGGCTGTGCCACGGAACCGGACAGGTCCGTCAGCAGCAGCAGAGTTTCTTCGGCACCCAAATCAGAATCACGACCTGCCCTAGATGTCACGGCGAGGGGCGCGTCATCGGCTCGCCGTGCAGCCAATGCCAGGGCCAGGGCAGGGTTCATAAGACGGTCACCAAGACAATCGAGATACCACCGGGCGTCGACACCGGCATGCGCATAAGGCTCGCCGGAGAAGGTGATGCGGGCCTGCGAGGAGGGCCCAGCGGAGATCTCTACGTCGTCACACATGTTCGCAAGCACGACTTCTTCGAACGCCGCGGCAACGACCTGTGGTGTCGGCAGACTATCAGCTTCCCGCTTGCCGCCCTAGGAGGCACGATCGATGTCAGGACCATCGACGGCACCGAGGAACTCTACGTAGCTCCCGGCACTCAGTCCGGCGAGGTCTACACGCTGCGCGGCAAGGGCATGCCGGAACCGGGCGGCAGAACAAGAGGCGATCTCAACGTTGTCCTGGCAGTCGAGACGCCGACAAGACTCACCGAAGAGCAGAAAGAACTTCTCCGCAGGTTCGCCGAGTCAAGGGGAGAACAGATCAGACAGAGCGAAAAGAAGAGCTTCTTCGAACGGGTCAAGGACGCCTTCGAGGGCATATGAGATGGGCTGAAATACTGGTCGAGGGCGAACCCGCCTCAGAGGACGCCGTCGTTAACATACTCATGGACGCCGGATGCGCCGGCACAGCTACGCACAGGTTCGACGGCTCGCTTCGCATAGTTGCTTATCTTCCCGCGGATGACAGGCTCGAAGGCCGACTGTGCTCGATCCGGGACCGCGTGAGATTGCTGCCCGCCCTCGGTCTGCCCCTCCGCTCCGATGAAATCGGGGTCAGATGGGTCGCCGAGGAAGACTGGACTACCGCCTACCGCGCGTTTTTCAAGCCCATCCGGGTAGGCCGCATCGTTGTTAGACCGTCTTGGTGGGCGGAGGATGCTCCGGCCGAGCCGGATGATCTGGTCCTGGAGATCGACCCCGGGATGGCTTTCGGCACGGGTCACCACGAGACTACCCGATTGTGCCTGACAGCGCTTCAGGACCGTATCGCCGGCGGAGAGAGCGTGCTCGACGTCGGAACAGGTTCGGGAATACTCGCCATTGCAGCCGCGCGACTCGGCGCGAGGGAGGTTGTCGGCATTGAGATCGACCCCGTAGCCGCCGACATAGCAGCCGAAAATGCCCGGCGGAACGGACTGGCCGACGTGATCACAGTTCTCAAAGGCGACTCCCCGCTCATCTTCGACGGCACGGCGGACATCGTGCTCGCAAACATCGTCCCCGACGTCATTATTGGCATGGCGCCGGACCTCTTCACAAAGCTCAGCCCGGGGGGCACGCTGATTACCTCCGGAATCGTCGCCGAGCGGGCCCAGGACGTGGTATCCGCTCTTGAGGCGCTGAGGCTTGCGACGGTCGAGGTGCGCCGCGAAGGAGACTGGGTCGCCTTCGTCTCGGAGAAACGGCCGTGACGCACCACCGCAGGTTTTTCGTCGATCCGGACACAATCGAAGGCAACACCGTTGTCATTACCGGCGGTACCGCGAGACAGATGGAGCGCGTCTTGCGCGTCAAGAACGGCGACCTGATCTGCCTGCTGGATGGGTTCGGAACCGAGTTCGACGCACAGATAACAGCCCTGTCTTCAGGCTCGGTGACTGCCAGAATACTGGGTAGCAGGCGGTGCGAGGCCGAGCCGCGGTTGAAGCTCATACTGGCCGTCTGCCTGCCGAAGGGCGACAAAATCGAGATCATCGCTCAGAAGTGCACCGAACTGGGGATATCGGAACTGGTCGTGGTAAACTCGCAGCGGACCGTAGCGCGCATACCGGCCGAGAAAATTCTGACCCGGTTGGCCCGCTGGCGCAAGATCGCAAGAGAGGCCGCGGAACAGTGCGGCAGGGCGGTGGCGCCGTCTGTCGAAGGCATACTGCAAGTAGGTGACCTGGCTGAGCTGGTGCCGACTGTGCCTCTGGCGCTGCTGGCATGCGAGTCCGGGGATTCGCCACCGCTTAAAGCCGTTCTGCAGGCAAGCGGTCATCGGCTTTCTCCAGGTGATCGGGACAATGTGCGGGCGTCTGTTGAGGATAAAGCACGCCGGGGTCCGGCATCGGATGCCTCCACATATCACGCGAAGAATGCGGGAGGGTCTGAGGAGGCCGGTCCTGTTATGGTCATCATCGGCCCCGAAGGAGGGCTTTCGGATGAGGAAACCGGTGTCCTGGTCGAGGCGGGTGCCGTGCCCATATCACTGGGCAGACGCATACTCCGCTGCGAGACAGCCGCCATTGCGGCGTGCGCGGCAGTGATGTACGAGCTGGAAGGGGAACTCTGACTTGTGCTATTCGCGACGAGACAGAACTTCTGATTGCATGCCCCCGGCCGTCAATGCGGGGCTGAGACCAGGCTGTTGCGATAAGCGCGTTTTCGGCGATTCTCCCGCTTCGTTGACGAGCATCGAATCGCCAAGAACACTCGGTTTGCGTAAAGCGAAATAAACCAACAAGGACAATGGCGATACAGCGAAAAGAGCGCGCCCTGGGCGCGAAACAACTAAGGGTTACGGATGATCTGGAGCAGCTACTTGCGGTGCTGCCCTCGCATCTGAGGCAGCGGCTTGAGGAACAGGAGGACGTCGAG
>JBMFPI010000142.1:0-8580 GCA_049969195.1 Armatimonadota bacterium | reverse complement strand
ACCGCGGGCGAGCAATGCGAGAAACCGCGCTCGAAACGGGTCAAACGAGAGGACGGACACGACGGGTGGCAAGCCCGAAGCAGGGCGCTGTTTTGGGGCGTGAGAACGGGATCATGGTGCCGAAGGTGGAAGTTGGACCTACAGGTCCTTGTGGACACATGGTCCTGAACCATGCGCGTCTGCCATTCCGCCACTTCGGCACGCCCCGAGTGGCGTCTATGTTCTAACAGACCTAATTCAGAAGTATCAACCATAGCCTGCCGAGGTTGTTACGATAGACGCTGAATCCTTGCGGACGTGGATGGCGTATGGGAGTGGATTTGCGCACAGATCAGTCCTGGCTGACCCCAGCGGGCGGCTCGGAGACTAAGAAAGCCATCCTGAACCTGTTTTGGGCCTCCCGCAGGCGTGTTTGAGCTCGGCTGGCTCTTCAGAGCCTTCTTTTCTGGTGATCCCGTTCTAGACTATGCCGCCAGCGCTACGATCCTCCTCACCCCTTCCAGCTTGTCCGGCCTCGCCATGGATGTTGCCGACGCAAGCATCACCAACAGGCTCATCACCACCTGAAGAGTCCCCTTCTCTCGCTCCCGAACCCGCTGCTCGTCCAGCAAGAGGTAGCTCTTCAGCCTCGCGTTCACATGCTCGCAAGGACTCCGCTTCCTATTTAGGCGCCGTCGCGATTGAAAGCAAACTCAGCGTTTTCAGCGATTCGGCGCCCCTCCAGTAAGCGGGAGAATCGATGAAAGTGCGCTTATCGGGATCGCCTGGACGTGGGAGGGTTCAGTTGCGCGGGGATCACGTGATGCTGAACCCGTTTCTTCATCCGGTCGCCGAAGGGATGGATCCTGAATTGAGTTCAGGACGACGAGGGCCGAGGGTTTGCGCGTGCGAGGCGAGAGCGGCACCTCCAGTCGGACGGATTTGAGGCCGGCGCGGATGGGGTGTATCATGACAGTTAGATGAACGTTGCTAAAACAGGCAACGTTGCGTGGGGCGCGGTGGGAACTGTCTGCCGGGTCGCAGCGTATCCAGTAGTAGGAGTAAAGGTGGAGGCCGCCCAGGTGGAACTTGCAGAGGTAGTTTCCGAGGGCGCTCGGAGCGAGGAGCGGCGCGAGTTCGACCGTTTGGTCGAGCGCTATCACAAACAAGCTTACAACATAGCGTACCGGATGGCGGGTAACCACGCCGACGCGGAAGACCTGACCCAGGAAGCGTTCATTAGGGCGTATCGTTTCTTTGGTCAGTATCGGCGCGAACTGCCGTTCGATAGCTGGCTGTATAAGATAATGTCGAATGTGTTCATCGACACGCTTCGGCGTAAGCCCAAAGCTAGGTTCCGGTCGCTTGATGAGCCCGTGCTGACGGAGGACGGCGAGGCCCAGATGGATCTCGCGGACGCCTCCTCGGGGCCGGAGGAGGCCGTGCTCTCCAGCGATATGGACAGGCGCATCCAGGAGGCCCTGAGTACTCTGCCGGAGACGTTCCGGTTGACGGTCATCTATGCGGATATTGAGGGCCTCTCATACGAAGAGATAGCGGAGGCGACCAACACCAACATAGGGACAGTCAGATCCCGACTGCACAGGGGACGCAGGCTTCTGAGGAGCAAGCTCAAGAACTACGCGGACGAACTCCTTTGAATTCTTGCTTTGGAGCAAACAAGGGGATGTCGGCGGGCATAAGGCAGGTGCGCAGATAATGAATTGCCGCAGGGTTGCGAATCTGATTTCAGCCTACGTTGACGGCGAGCTGAGCGGCGCTGAGATGCTCGCCATACGAAGACACCTTTCCGAGTGCGCCGAATGCGCGGAGGAGTACGAATCGATTCGTCTGCTGAAGCAGGCCGTTTCGCGGCTTCGTGCGGCGGTGCCGCGCAAGGATCTCGCGGCAGTCATCGCGAGCCGGCTCGACGAGGCGCGGCTTACGCCGTACGAGAGGTTAGCCGCCAGGGCGGCGTCGTTTGTTCGAGGTAAGCTCAGCCCGGTTGCGGCGGCACTGGCGGCGTCCGGGGCGGCGCTTGTGTTGATGACCGCCGGCGGCGTTGAGAACATCACGCCTCAGGCTGCGCGCAGTTCCGCAGCGGCCCTGGTGGCAAGAGCGAACGAGTTGGCATTTCTCCGCGATGTGAACCGATCCGCCGCCCAGACTGGTATGTCGGCGCCTCTTATGGCGGCGAGCGAGGGACCGGATGCCGGCCCCGGGATCCATTTCGTGAGCCTGACAAGGTGACAGCTAGCACCGAGCCCGGCGCAGTCTCCCTGCCCGCATTAACTGCTGCTGGACCGAGCTCTCACAAGGCCGCGGACGCACTACCCAGGCGGCCTCAGACGATCGGCGGCCTTTTCCACACGATCCGCCTCGCGAAGTGCCGGTCGGCTTTTGCCGGGGCTACGGTTTCGGCGGTTATCCCCTGGGCGGGGGCGCGTTTGGAACGCCGGCGGCTAGCGGTGCGTCAAATGCGTCGGATGCCTATGTGTGCCTCGGTCGGGCGGCGGTCCCGCGCCTGGAGGCAGCAGCTTTATCAAGAAAAAGGAGGATTCCGGACTTATGCGCAGGATACCTGACATCGCGCGCAGGGATGCGAGCCTGATTGTTATCATTGTGCTCAGCATTGCCCTCGGCTTTTCCCTCGCTGCAAACCTCTACCGTCAGAACCCATCGGTCGCAGTGGCCGCCGCGCCTAAAGCGCCGGGCGAAAACTGGCAGGAAGCCTTCGTTGCCATTGCTGAGAACATCAAGCCCAGCATCGTCAACATCACCAGCGAGAAGACGGTCGAGACCCCCCGGTTCCCCAGCTTGGACGACTTTTTCAACTGGCCGTTCGGCCCCCGGCGCAATGCCCCGGAAACTGAGAAGCGCTCCCAGACCATCGGCGGAACGGGCTTTGTCGTGCGCTCTGACGGCTACATTATGACCAACAACCACGTAGTCGCGGGCGCGGATCACGTTACTGTGATGCTCTCCGACGGCCGCAAGTTTAGCGGCAAGGTGCTGCTGGACCCGTATTCGGATCTTGCGCTGGTGAAGATCGATGCTAAGGACCTTCCCGCGCTTCAGTTTGCCGATTCGGATAAGGTGAAGGTGGGCCAATGGGTGGCGGCTTTAGGCAACCCGTTTGAGTTGCAGAACACGCTTACTGCAGGCGTGGTGAGCGCCATAAGGCCGGGCTTGAACATAGGCGAGGGAGCGCCCAAAGATGTGATTCAGACTGATGCGTCGATCAACCCCGGCAACTCCGGCGGCCCGCTGGTCGACCTGGAGGGTCGGGTGGTCGGAGTCAACTTCGCTATTTACACAACCTCTGGCGGCAGCATCGGGGTAGGATTTGCGATCTGCTCCAACACCGCCAAGAACGTCATGACCCAGTTGATTGAGAAGGGCAAGGTGGTGCGGGGCTACCTCGGCGTTGAACCGATCGATATGACTCCCGTGCTGCGGGAGAAGCTCGGCATCAAGCATGGGGCGGTGATCCAGAGCGTTGGCAAGGATACACCCGCTGAAAAGGCCGGATTGAAGGTGATGGACGTAATCACGAACGTCGGCGGCAAGCCAGTGACTAACGCGAGCGAGCTGCGCCGCGTTGTTCAGAGCTTCGAACCGGGCACCGAGGTCAAGATCGTCATCTGGCGAGACAAGAAGGAGAAGACTGTCTCGGTCAAGCTCGGTGAGCTGCCGATCGAAGCAGAAGGCGGCACTACCGATACCGGCGGCAAGATCGGACTGTCCGTCCAGCCGCTGACCCCCGAGCTGGCCAGACAGCTCAACATCGACGAGTCGGTGAAGGGGGTCGTTGTGCGCAAGGTCGAAGCGGGCAGCGCAGCGGACCGCGCCGGCATTCGTCGGAACGATGTTATCACTGAGATAGACGGCTCTCCGATAACCAGCGTGGCGTCGTTCTCGAAGGCTATCGGCAAGCTGAAGTCGGGCGACACGGCAGTTGTGGTCGTGCAGCGCGGGGACCGCAACGTGATCATCGAGATGCGCATCGACTGACACGTGGAGCGAGAAAAAGCACGCGACGAAACGCCGGCCCCGGACCGCCAGGTCCGGGGCCGGTCTGCAAGTAGGCCGGCCGGCAATACGCGGCTACCTTCCGCCCTCGAGAAAGCAACGATAAATTCCCTCACCAGGTAGCGTGGCGCGGCGAGAGTTCAGTTCCGAGGGCATTGCGTTGTGCTGAACTTGTTTCAGCATCCAGGCGCTGAAAGGATGGATCCTGAATGGAGTTCAGGACGACGGTGCCTGGGTGTTTGAGGCTGACTGAGCCGGAAAATCTCCGAGAACGTAGCCACCCAACAGCCCGGGAATCACAGCCGGCAACTGTTATGGCTCGGCGCTTAGGCGGAAAACCGTGTGCCGATCTCCTCGCCAGATTAAGTACATAACCATAAACCTTCACAAACAAAAACAGCGATTGACAACTTCCCGGAGGTAGTGATATGCTGCTATCGGGTGGGGGCTGAGTCTCATGCAGTGAGGCCTCGCATCACGAGACGCACCATCCCATTTTGAACGCGAATGCAAGGAGGCAAGCATGGCGGGATTCGGGTTTCGTTCAGGAAACTCATGGGTCGTCTTTTCGCTGAACGATTACCTCGGCGCCGCATCAGCGCAGGCGGCCGCTCGCCAATTGCGAGCGCGCGGCTTCCAGGGCAATCGGGGCTCAGCCTACCTCGTCCCCTCGCGTCAGATCGATGGGCCTGTTCTGCTGTCGGGACCGGAGGCGGGAGTGCAGGTGAACGGAAAACCTGACCGCCTGGGTATTTGCGTCCTGCAGGACAGGGATGAGCTCTTCTTCACTGATTCGCGCACTCGCATCTACTATACCCGCGAGACGCCGGCGTCAGTCACATCATTCCCCGGATCGGATAGAGAAATCCGTTGTGCTCGGTGCACCGCCCCGCTTGAACCGGGCAACCCAAGCGTCCGCTGCCCCGGTTGCGGCTTATGGTACCACGAGTCCGAGGAGCTGCCGTGCTGGACGTATGCGCAAACATGCGCCGAATGCGGAGCGCTGACTAGCCTGGACGGCAGCTACACCTGGACCCCGGAGGACCTCTGAGATGTCAGCGGCCGTCTTGAGGTCAAAGAGCGTCACGGTCGTGGGCCTCGGGAATATCGGCTCGCAGCTTTGCGATTTGATAGCGCGGATGGCTGACGTGGGCAGGATCACGCTCATCGACAAAGACAGCTATGAACCCTGGAACCTGACTTCGCAGCAGTTGTTCCGGTCGGAGGTCGGCAAGCCGAAAGTAGCCGTGCAGTGCCGGCGGCTGAAGCAGATCAGGCCCGACTTGGCGATTGAGCCGATTCATAATGACGTGCGATATGTGCCGCTAGGCAAACTCCGGGCCGACGTGGTGTGCACGTGCCTGGATTCGCGAATTGCGAGACAGCACGTAAACGAGGCCGTCTGGCGACTGGGTACCCCCTGGTGGATAGATGCCGGCGTTCGCGCAGACGGCATGCTGGTGCGCGTGAACCTGTACTCGCCGGCGTACGGCGGTCCGTGCCTAGAGTGCGGGTGGGGCCCGCAAGACTATGAACTGATCGAGCAGGTTTATCCGTGTGGCCAGGGCAGACGGACCTCGCCGACGGATGGGCCCGCCTCTCTGGAAGAGCTTGTTGCGGCGTTGCAGGCTATCGAGTGCCGCAAGGACACGGGGATTTTCCCGACGGATGCGCCTGCATCTCTGGGAGCGCTTGCCGCGGCGTTGCAGGCTATCGAGTGCCGCAAGGCGCTCGAAGGGGTGCTGGACGCAACGGCTGCCGGCCGCCAGATCTTAATCGACGCATCAGCAAACAAACACTACGTGAGCAGCGTGCGCAGGAACCCGCACTGTCGATTCGATCACGACGTGTGGCAGATTCGCAAGCTCGGCCTGGATCCAGCCGCTCTTACGCCGGCTGACCTTCTCGCAAAGGCGGCGGAAGACGGGGTCGGTGCGGGGGGCAAACTAGTGCTGGACAACAGGCCCTTTGTCCGTGCTGTCTGCTGCCCGAGTTGTGGAGCCAGGAAAAAGCTCCTGCGGGTGGCCGACCAGCTGCACCCGCGCGAGCTAGCCTGTCGCTGCGGAGCCGCGATGACGGTAAGCGGCGTCGACCTGGTTCGCGAACTGGATCCGGGTGAGGTTGGAGGTGTGGCAAAGACTTTGCGCCTGGGCCGGCTGGGGTTGTGTTCGGGCGATGTGGTCACGATACGGTCCGGGCCTGTGAGGCTGCACTACGAACTGTGATCTCGGGCTGTTGAGATATGCGCGTTTTCGGCGATTCTCCCGGGTTCGGGCGGGGCGGGCTGTGCGAGAGAGCAGATCACGTCCGTCAGGATGGCGTCGGCTAGGAAGGGTGAGGTTGACATGAGCGCGCGAGACAAGGTGTTTGAGAGGTTTCTTAGCACCCAGTACGACGAAGCAATGGAGCTGGACGCGGCGAGCGACCTGGTTACGGTGATCCCGTGCGGTCAACGGCCGTGCCGGCAGTTCCTGACTGTCTTCCTCGGAACAGGCCTGGTCCGTACGCCTAGCGGCGAGATAGAGCGGGCGAATCACTTCGAAGTGCTTATAACTTTCCCGGACGACTATCTAAGACGAGCCACGCCCGGGGAGGTTGTCGCCTGGATCGGGCCACCGAACGTGTGGCATCCAAACATACTGCCGCCGCTTTTGTGTGTGGGGCGCCTTAAGCCCGGCACGCCGCTTGTCAGCCTGATTTACCAGATCCACGAAATCATCACTTATCGCAAGGCGACTATGGATGAACTTGACGCCCTGAACCACCCCGCCTGTCAGTGGGCGCGTGAGAACAAGCAAATGTTTCCGATAGATCCGCGGCCGCTGAAGAGGCGCAGGGTTACTTTCAGGGTCGAGACGCTGCAGGAGGGCTGCTAGAAATGCCTACGCTTCTCTACGACGAGCGCCGGGAACTGATCAGCCAGGCTCTTACTTGTTCCGCAGGGGAAGCCAAGACCCTTCGGCCGGGCATCTGGCACGTCCGGGTGCCGGGGCCGCACGACCTCTGGCCAGAAGTCGCCCTGGAAGGCACCTGGCCGAGTATCGCTGCGCCCGTCGGTGCTCGCGCGAGAGTGGCAGAGGCTAGCCGACTGCCCAGCATCCTTGAGCTCAACAGTTGGCTGCCGGCAGGGCTGCGGTCGGCCTTGCATCCTCACACGCGCAGCCTGAGCCTCAGGACGGAAATCCCGGTTAGTGAGAACTACCTCACCGGGAGGATCAAAGCCATCTTCGCCGGACTGCCGGTTGCGGCGAGAGCAGTGCTCGCGGCAGACCTATCGTCGCACACCGGCGGCAGGTCGGAGACTGCGGACGTCGCAGATCCAGCTGGTTCCGAGCTTGACCTCGCCGGTCTGTGCAGGGAGGCCGGATGGGAGGCAATCGAGCGAGCCGGCGGTGTGTCCGTGCCTCTGGACGTTCCCGGCCAGGCGTATTTTGCTCTAGTGAGAAATGGGCGCAGGGTGCTGGCTGAGGTACCGCTTTTGTCCCTCGACGGCCTGTCGGAGCGCAGTGTGGTTGCGGTCTCCGTTCTGCTGCTTACGGCGAGCTGGTTTGTCTGCGTGGCCAGACCCGGTATCGCCGTTGACGCCGACTCCGTGCGCAAGTATGCACGTTTCGAGGTAGCCTTCGACGCAGTGCCGTCCGCGGAGGAGCTTGATAAGGCTCTGCAGGCTTTGTCGGTCGCTTGTCGGCTCTGCGGCAGGGAGGTCCGGGCCCTGCAGGATGCAGACATTGCCGACGCTTATCTTGCTGTTCGCAACTATGAGTGAACTTCCCGCTAAGGGCGAGATGGCGTCCGGCGAGCGGGAATGCGGAAAGGGGGTGAAGTCATGAGCAAGAGTGCAACATTGGACCTTCAGTTCACCGACACATCTGGGCAAAGAATGGCCCGCGCGCGGGAGGTGCCGTATGACTGCACCGTGGGCGAGGCCATTGACGGCGTGCTGTCGGAACTGAAGCTGCCGCGCTGCGATGCGTCGGGCCGGCCGATCGTCTATCACGGCCTCCACGACCGGGAAGGTCGCCATCTGGAGGACTGGGAGACCGTCGGCACGACCCTGAAGGATGGCGACTGGGTCGTTCTTCAGCCCAACATCGACGCGGGCGGCCGCATCTGAGCCCGCCATCCGTGAGCTGAGAACCAGTGAGGTGCTTGACCGCCGAGGGCTGGCAGGTTATTGCGACAGGCGCGTTTTCGGCGATTCTCCTGCTCAGTCGAGAAGCGTCGAATGGCCGAAAACACCGGGCATGCGCCCTATCGGAATAGGCTCAGGAAAGGCAAAGTCCTATGGACACCAGGAGGAGTGAGTGGGTGTACTCGCTTGAGTTGCTGCGCGAGGATGGAACGTTGCTGGGATACGCAGCGGTTTCTCCAGACTGGCAGCCTGCGCGCGAATGGGCCGTTTTCGAGGCTTTTCGCCGTGGTGCGATCCCCGATCTTCGCGCGGACTCCGAGGCCTGCATCGAGCCCGTTTGGGACGGCATCGCCGGCAGGCCGTATGTCCAGGCTTTCGCCGTGCGCGCGTCTGAACCGCGCGGCGGCGCGGGCTTCGCGTCGGAAGTTCCCATCACC
>JBMFPI010000141.1:0-8648 GCA_049969195.1 Armatimonadota bacterium | reverse complement strand
GATCCCAACAACAAGTACTTCGTGCTGGATGACGGCAGCGGGCTTTCCTGGGGAGGCTGTGCCGGGGTGGTTGTGAGCTGCGGCTCGCTTAACCCGCCCACGAACGGCTGGGTTGTCGTGACCGGCATATGCGCAAGCGAACCGAGCGAGGGAGGTGTCGTGCCTGTCATCTTGATCCGCGATGAGATGGACATACAGGTCCTGTAGTAACGCGCGTTTTCGGCGATTCTGCCGTCTGGTTAAGGAGGGTCGGATGGCTGAAAGCGCTGGACTTGAGTTCTATCGCAACGACCTTGTGGATAGAGCAAGGCTCTAACTTCGACGCCGCGGCCGCTGAGCCTGAGACATACGGGCTTTTTCTGAACGGTGCGAGCAAGTGATGAACCTGGCCTAAGAAACTAAACGTGGGGGTAGATCGGGTAAGATGTTGAGCAACGTGGTTCGCCGCCTGCTGCCGGCGGTGGTGCTGGTTTCGCTGGCGTTATGCGCCGAGGCCGACAGCGTCGGCGTGGTCTTCTGGAAAGACGGCAATCTGTTTTCTGTGAGTCGGCCGGTAGCTCCGGGTCAGGACAGGATCGAGGCCGCACTGTGCGCGCTGGCGCTCGGCCCCACGCCGGAAGAACAGGCGAACGGCGTGAGGTCGGCGATTCCCACCGGAACGATGGTGCTGGCCGTTTCGGTCGAGGACCAGTCCGTTGGGGTCGACTTTTCTCGCGAGATAATCGGGCCAGACTTCGGCGACGCCGCCCTGGAGGCCATTTTCACTCAGGTCAGATACACACTGCAGGTCAACGGTATCACTGCAAACGTGCGCATGACGGCCGAAGGGGCCAGACTCGCCAGTTTTCTACCTCCGAAACCTGTAATCGCACCGCGCCAGGAACCGCCTCGATATGCGGCCGGCGGGGCTCTGTCAGGGAGAAAGATCACGATCTCGCCGGGCCACGGCTATGTCTGGCAGGGAACGCAGTGGAACTGGCAGCGCGGCATTACCTGCGCCTCTACGGGCCTCGCGCGCGAGGATGATCATAATCTGGAAATTTGCCAGTACCTGGAGCAATATCTGCTTGCCGACGGAGCCACGGTAAAGATGTGCCGGTGCACCGACAAGAACTACGGAACACACACCGGCACGGGCAAGCCGTGGTGGCAGATGGCGGCCTGCTACTGGCTCAAGAACATGGGTTACCCGTGCTCGGTTTACGGCAGCTCGACCGGCTGCACGCTCGAAAGCGGTTCGTCCGAGTGGAACGACGACATCCGCGCAAGACCGCTTTCGTCCGACTACGACGCCTCCGATATTTTCATCTCCCTGCACACCAACGCCCTCTCAGGCGACTGCTACGGATCCTGCCCAACCGGCTCCGACGTATTCTACGACTGCAGCCCTGAGCATGCCGCCTGGTGCAACGTCAGCAGATCCCTGGAGCAGGCTGTCTATCCGGCTATGCTCGACGCCATACGCACCGGGATACCGGACCCCACGTGGAACAACCATGGCGTCTGGGAAGATACGCAGGGCAACTACGGCGAGATTCGCATTCCCGACCGGGCCGCGATTCTGATCGAACTGGGTTACCACGACACCTGCGACCGCGACGCTCTTCGCCTGGCGGACAACTTCTTCCGATCCGCCGCGATGTGGGGCATCTACAAAGGGGTCTGCGACTATTTCGGTGTCTCGCCGACATACGGCTTCTACTCGAGCGAACTGGTGAGTCATGACATACCAACCACGATGGCCCCGGGCTCTGTCCGAACCGTTCATATCACCTTCCGCAACCGGGGGGTGCTGTGGAATCAGGCTCGCGGGTTCAAGCTCGGCGCAGTCGGCGATTCGGATCCGTTCACCACGACTATCAGACACGATGTGCCCGCGGAGATCGGACCTTCTCAGACCTGCACGTTCACCTTTGACCTCACCGCTCCTGCAGTGACGGGCACCTACGTCACAGATTGGCGTATGCTGAGGGAGGGTTATCAGTGGTTCGGCGCCATCTGTTCGCAGACAATCCAGGTCAGCGGGACTGCGGACACGACTCCACCGAGCGTACCGACCAACCTTGCCGGGTACGCGCCGTCACAAACCGAAGTCAACCTGACTTGGTCACCTTCCACGGACAACGTGGCCGTTGCGTACTACAGGGTATATCGAGGCGGCTCGCCGATCGGCACGAGTCCCTCCGCCAGCTACACGGACAGCACCTGCTCGGCCAACACGACCTACTCCTACTCGGTTTCCGCCGTTGACACCAGCGGCAACGAGTCCGCTCAGTGCGCTCCGATTAACATCACCACCCCACCCTACATCGAGATCATCATCGATGAGGAGGCTGCGACCACATCGGGCGCCTGGAGCGTGAGCACCGGGGCAGGCTCGGCGGCCTGGAACGGCGACTACAAGTGGACCAGTTCGGCCACGAGCGAGACTGCCTGGGCCAAGTGGATACCCACGCTACCCCGGGCCGGCAATTGGGCTGTATCGATCTTCTACCGTCAGGGGACGAACAGGTCCGTCAGAGCGCCATACACGATATACTACGACGGCGGAGCTCAGACATTTGAGATCAATCAGACAACCAACGGAGGACAGTGGAACTATCTCGCAACCAAACCTTTCCTTGCCGGAAACTCCGGCTACGTTAAGCTCGGCAACGGCACGAGGGAGACGAGCACGGTCGTGATCGCGGACGCTGTCAAGTTCTACTTCGTCAGCGATCCTTACACGCCGGACACCGAAGCTCCGACGGTGCCGACCAATCTCAGCGCGACGGCTGTGTCGCCGACCAGGGTCGACCTGAGTTGGACTGCATCGACGGACAACGTCGGGGTCGCAGGGTATCGCATATATCGCGACGGGTCCCCGATCGGCACAAGCTTGACCACGACCTATTCGGACACCACCTGTCAGCCCGCCACGAGCTACTCCTATCGGGTGTCGGCCTACGACGCGGCGGAGAACGAGTCCGCGCAGTCGCAGCCCGCCAACGTCACGACTCCATCCCAGCAGCAGGACATTATCATCGACGAGGAAGCCGCAACCTATTCCGGCTCGTGGTCGGACGGAACCTATACGCCCGGTGAGGCATGGAACGGGGACTATAAATGGACGATGACCGCTTCCTCTGAAACCGCGTCAGCCCGTTGGACCCCCAATCTTCCTCAGGCGGGAAGCTATTCGGTGTATGTTTATTATCGCCAGGGGTCAAACCGCAGTGTCAAGGCCCCTTACACGATCTACTACAACGGCGGTTCTCAGACTTACGAGGTGGACCAGACGACTAACGGCGCGACGTGGGTTTACCTGGGCACCAAACCCTTCGCCGCGGGAATATCCGGCTATGTCAGCCTGAGCAACAACACCGGCGAGACCTCGAAGGTGGTAATCGCCGACGCGGTCAAGTTCGTCTACGTAGCAGGCGGGCCTCCCTCGGCTGTGACCGTCACCGACGAGGGAAGCTGGACGTGCTCTCGAACCACACTCCGAGCGTCGTGGACGCCTGCCCAAGACGGATCAGGCACTGGCATCAACCGCTACGAATACGCCGTAGGCACGACTTCTTCGACACAGGACGTCAAGAGCTGGACCTCCGCCGGTTTGGCGACTTCGGTCGCAATAACCGGGCTCAACCTGGTAGACGGCCAGCAATACTTCGTGCAGGTGCGGGCCGTAGATAATCTGGGCCAGGTCGGACCCGCCTCTGCCGCGGACGGCATCAGGGTCGCGCCGGAGGTTAGCAGGATAGGTCTGGCGTGGGGCAAGTCCGACGCGACGGAGGGTCTATCGCTTCGAAATAAGATCGTCACGGCCGCTGTGCCGGGTGCGTTCTGGCTGGAGGAGACGGACCGGACAGCGGCGATCAAGGTGGTATCCTCGGCGGTTGTCCAGAGAGGGAACACCGTGAGTGTGGCCGGCACGCTGGGGTTATCGGGAACTCAGAGGGCGCTTTTTGCGGACGTGGTTGAGAACTACGGCGGCAGTGCAGCGCTGCCGCGGCCGGTTGGTCTTACCACAGGCCGACTCGGCGGTGCGGCATTTAATGCTTCGACTCCGGGGGTTACGGGGGGCAAGGGCCTGTATAACATCGGGTTGCTTGTCCGCTGTGCGGGCAGGGTTACCTGCTCGAACTCTAGCGATCCCAACAACAAGTACTTCGTGCTGGATGACGGCAGCGGGCTTTCCTGGGGAGGCTGTGCCGGGGTGGTTGTGAGATGCGGCTCGCTCAACCCGCCCACGAACGGCTGGGTTGTCGTGACCGGCATATGCGCAAGCGAGTCCTGGTCCGGACGAATCGTTCCAGTTCTTCTTGTCCGCGACTCGACAGATATCAGGGCCCTTTAACCCGGAAAACTGATTCTTTGCGCAGCTCGGAGCGAACCCGGACGCAGGAGCGCACTCCGACTGTTTCGCACTGCGGGCGAGCTGGGAAGGATAAACCAGGGCCCGACCAATCCGATAGTGTGACAGTGGTTAAAACCAGGATAGACAGAATCTGCGACGCGCTCGAGCGAGAGTACGGCCAACAGCGATGGACACGGCACGGCACTATTCTTGACGAGCTCATATATACGATTCTGTCCCAAAACACCTCGGCGGCCAACTGCGAACGCGCGTTCAGGGCCTTAATCGAACGCTTCCCGACGTGGGATCACGTGCGACTTGCCTCGCAGGAGGAAATCGCGGACGCGATTCGGGTCGGCGGGCTTGCCGATCAAAAAGCGCCGAGAATAAAGCGCATCCTGAAGGGAATTCACAATCGGAAGTCGAATCTGGATCTGGAGTGGCTTGCGAACCTGGCCGACGAGGAGGCGCTCGCGTATCTGAGCACATTCGATGGCGTCGGCCGCAAGACGGCGGCGTGCGTTCTTATGTTCGGCCTCGGTCGGCCCGTGATGCCGGTGGACACTCACGTACATCGCGTCGCGACCCGGCTCGGGCTGATCGAAAAGACTACAGCGGACAGGGCGCACGACCTGCTTCAGGCGCTTGTGCCGCCGGAGCGGATTTACTCATGCCATCTGAATCTGGTCGCACACGGCCGCCGCGTCTGCCGCGCGCGGCAGCCCAGGTGTAATCAGTGCGTACTGAGAGCTGAGTGCGATCATCTCGACCGCGGCAGCAAGGAAAAGGCCGATGACGGAAGAAATTCAGGGCCAAGGCGAAGACCTGGTGGTGGTGTTTCGGGCGTCGGATGAATACATTGCCGACATCGTCAAGGGTCTGCTCGAGGGCGAGAGCATACCGGTGATCCTCGAATCCCGCCAGGTCCCCTGGATGGACGGCGTCATGAAGATGGGTGAAGGGTACTGGGGCGACGTAGTGGTTCCGCGTGAGCACGCGGCACGCGCCAGAGAGCTTATCGACGCCTATCAGTCCGGGGAGGACGCATCTGATGCCGAAGAAACCGAGCCGACAGCCTGACATCTACTCATAGCTTTCAATGGAGAAAGACATGTCTACAAAGCCAAGCCGCGACGGATGCAGACTCGCAGACCTCACGCCTGACGAACTCAGAAATACCATTCTCCGAAAAGAAAAGCTATCGCCGGTTCTGACACTCTTCGAGATTCGATCCCCGCTGATTTCGCGCGCCGTCAAGCCCGGCCAGTTCGTGATGGTATGGCCGGGCGAGCACGGTGAGCGCGTCCCGCTCACCGTATCCGACTGGGACCCCGAAAAGGGCACCATTACGCTCATCTTCCAGGAAGTCGGACGCAGTACAATCGAGCTCGGGCGGTTCAACGAGGGCGACGAAATCCCCAGTCTGTCCGGTCCGCTGGGCAGGCCGACAGAAATCGCTAACTACGGCACGGCCGTGGTAATCGGCGGAGGAGTCGGGACAGCTATCGCCAGGCCGGTGGCAGCCGCTCTCAAGAAAGCCGACAACAACCTCATCACCATAATCGGCGCAAGGGAGAAGTCGCTGATCATTCTCGAGGACGAGATGCGGTCGTTCTCGGACGAGCTGATAGTCACCACCGACGACGGCTCTTATGGTCGAAAAGGCGTCGTCACCGACCCGCTCATGGAGCTTCTCGACCAGCGCAAAATAGACTTTGTCTTCGCCGTAGGCCCGCTGCCGATGATGAGGTCCGTAGCGCAGACGACCGAGCCATACAGCGTCAAGACGGTGGTAAGCCTGGATCCGATTATGATTGACGGCACCGGGATGTGCGGCGGATGCAGAGTCACGGTCGGGGGGAAGACCATGTTCACCTGCGTTGACGGCCCCGATTTTGACGCTCATCAGGTGGACTGGGAAGAGCTCAAGGCGCGCAAGTCATTCTACTTCGAACATGAACAGGCCCAGAAAGAAGCGGCGGTGAGGGGAACGGATAACTTACATCGAGCCGCTTCCGGATCGTGTCATCAGCGAACCTGAGGAGAAACCAAGTGGCTAGAGGCGGACCGCGGAACCCGATGCCGCAGCAGCCTGCTGCGGAACGCATCAAGAACTTTGAGGAAGTTGCGCTCGGGTACAGCGAGGAGCAGGCAGTAGACGAGGCGGAGCGGTGCCTGGGATGCAAGAACAAGCCGTGCGTAGCCGGCTGTCCAGTCAACATCGACATTCCCGAGTTCATCAGGCTTATCAGGGAACGCGACTATCTGGCCGCGGCGCGCGAGATCAAGAAGACCAACTCCCTGCCCGCCATATGCGGTCGTGTGTGCCCCCAGGAAGAACAGTGCGAGAAGGTCTGCGTGCTGGGCAAAAAGGGCGAACCAGTGGCAATCGGCCGACTTGAGCGCTTCGCCGCGGACTGGGAGGCAGCTCACTTCGATGGGGCTCCGCCTCCCCAACCCGAGGACCCCGAGCTCAAGAAGTATCACGTAGCGGTAGTGGGAAGCGGCCCGGCCGGCCTGACTGTAGCGGGCGACCTAGCGAAAATGGGCTATTCTGTTACCATCTTTGAGGCCCTGCACAAGACGGGCGGGGTGCTGCGCTATGGCATCCCGGAGTTCCGGCTCCCGCGCGACATACTCGACCGTGAGGTGGATTACGTCAAGTCACTAGGAGTTACGATCCTGACTGATGTAATCGTCGGTAGGACTTTTCGGGTCCAGGACCTGCTTGAGCAGGGCTTTGAGGCGGTGTTTATCGGCACGGGGGCAGGGGCGCCGAAACTGCTGGGGATCCCCGGTGAGAACCTGTCGGGCATCTATTCCGGCAACGAGTGGCTCACGCGCATCAACCTTATGCGGGCACACCGAGACGACTATGCCACGCCCATCAAGATTCCCGAGAAGGTCTGCGTCATCGGAGCTGGAAATACGGCGATGGACTGCGCGCGCACGGCTATGCGAATCGGTGCAAGTCAGGTAACGATCGTCTACCGCCGCAGCCGCACCGAGATGCCCGCGCGGGCCGAGGAGATCGAGAATGCAGAGAACGAAGGCGTCGTCTTCAAGCTGCTCACCAATCCCAAGCGATTCATCGGGGATGAGAACGGCGCTGTGAAGGCTATGGAATGCCTTCGGATGGAGCTCGGTGAGCCGGACGAGTCTGGGCGGCGGCGGCCCGTGCCGGTGGAGGGCTCCGAGTTCACCATCGAGTGTGATACAGTCATAGTAGCGCTCGGGCAAAACCCCAACCCGCTGATCAGAACAACAACCGAGGGACTCAAGACCGAACCCTGGGGTGGGATTATCATCGACCCCGGGACCGGTATGACCTCTATCCCGGGCGTGTTCGCCGGCGGCGATGCGGTGACGGGAGAAGCAACGGTCATCTCTGCTATGGGTGCGGGCAAGATCGCCGCGGTGGGCATTGATAGGTTTATCCGCGAGAAGTATGGTCTTCCACCTCGGGGCGGGGCAGCGTCCCGGGAAGTTGCTACAAAGGCCTGAGTCCGGGAACAGGCATTGATCGTGAAGCGGTTTTTATAGTCACGGTTCCTGTTGCACAAACACGTGCCCGGCGATTTTCCCTGTCAGTTGAGAAGCGTCGCATCGCCGAAAACGCGGGGTTTGCGCCCTATCGGGGCAACCTCTCACATCAAGAAGTAGCACCGAAGAGGAGCCAGTTGAGCATAGAAAGATTCTTGGACAGCCTCAAATACGACACCAACGGCCTGGTGGCCGCGGTGGTGCAGGATTACGCGAACGGCCAAGTACTTATGGTGGCGTGGATGGACCGCGAAGCGGTGCGCCGAACGCTGACCTCCGGGCGTACCTGCTTCTGGAGCCGATCAAGACAAACATATTGGGTCAAGGGTGAGACCTCGGGCAATACCCAGGATGTCCGGGCCGTTTACGTCGATTGCGACAAGGACACTCTTCTCGTCAAGGTAGACCAGAAAGGTGCCGCCTGCCACGAGGGCTATCGGAGCTGCTTTTTCCGCCAGGTGGATTCCGACGGCGGTGAAACAGTTGTCGGCGAGAAGTTGACCCAGGCCTACTGAACAGATCGCGGAGCTATTTGCCGAGCATTCGTCTTTGAGATTCCTCGGGCCACTGTTCCAATGTGATCGGAGGGACCGGTTCCTGGATCGGAATAAAGGCCCAGGTAGTTGCGCCCTCTTTCACTACTCTGCCCCCGGCCTGTTCTATGACTTCGGCCGCTATGTCCAGGCACGCATCGGTGATCGTATCGTAGCTGTAGCTGGTGCGTTTGAAGTTGCGGCCTGCGAGTCTGGGCAAATACGATTTA
>JBMFPI010000140.1:0-8657 GCA_049969195.1 Armatimonadota bacterium | reverse complement strand
CCGGTTGGGTCGAATATGAGAAGATGATTGGCCTGCTCTGGCGAGAGGGAACCGGCCATGGACAGTTCCAGGAGATCGAGGTCAGGTTTGTCGATCAAGATCATCCCATCACGCGCGGGCTTGCCGACTACCACACCTGGGACGAGCTCTACAATCGACTTGTGCATATGCACGGTGTGCCGTATCATGTGCTCGCGACTGCTTGGTCAAACCCGGAAAAGGGCGGCACGGGTAACCATGAGCCCGTGATGGTGGTCACGCAGTACGGCAAGGGGCGCGTCTATCACCAGGTCCTCGGGCACGTATGGGAAGGCGGCGACATGCGCGCCCTGGAAAATGACGGGTTCAAACAGACACTTATCAGAGGCTGCGAGTGGGCCGCGACGGGCGAAGTGACCTGATACACTCCGTCGTTCTGAATGCCCTGAAAAAAACGCCGACCGACGGGGCATTCGCCTTATTCGAAGACACAAACAAAAAGTTGTGGCGATAGGAGGCAAACTGGGCGTTTTCGCTGATTCCACGCTCCTAAGCTGAGCACGGGAATCGGCGGGAAACGCGCTACAGCACCAGCCTGACAAACAAGGGCAGCAATGACCGACATCGAGCAGATAAGAGATGTGATCCCGCACCGATATCCGTTTCTGCTCGTCGACCGGATCATTGAGGTCGACGAGAAGGGCACGCGCTGCGTCGGGATCAAGAACATATCGGCGAATGAGAAAATCCTGCAGGGTCATCTGCCCGGTCAGGCAGTATTTCCCGGCGCGCTGCTGGTGGAGCACATGGCCCAGGTCGGCTGCTATCTCTTAATGCTGCACCCGGAAGCAAAGGGCAAGCTGGCCTACTTCGCCGCGATTGACGGGGTGCGGTTTCGCCGGCCCGCCGTTCCGGGAGATCAAGTGGTGACCGAGGTCGAACTTGTGTTCAACCGCCGGGGTATCTGGAAAATCCGCTGCGAGTCACGCGTGGATGGCGACCTCGTCTGCGAGGGTGAACTAACCTGCGCGCTGGTGGATTATTGAACCCGGACGGCGCGACGGCGACTCGCTCGGCGCTTGACACTCAGGACTCAACGTTTAACCAAAACTCGGAGGGATCTTATGCCGCTCGGCAACGCACCCGAAGTCAAACTGGCCCTTGTCGCGGTCAGCCGCGACTGCTTCCCCATCGAGCTGAGCCGTCGCAGACTCGGCAAGCTAGCGGAGTCTTGTGAGAAGCTGGGCATCGATTTCTATGCCTGCAAGAGTATCATCGAGAACGAGAAAGCCGCGCTCGCAGCTCTTGATGAGTGCTCTGATGCCGGCGCCAACGCGGCCGTGATCTACCTGGGCAACTTCGGTCCAGAAGGACCTTTGGCGATCTTCGGCGAGAGGTTTCCTGGCCCGGTGATGGCCTGCGGCGCGGCGGAGGAGTCAAGTGAAGACCTCATTGACGGGCGCGGTGACGCGTTCTGTGGCATGCTCAACGCCTCCTACAACTTCGGCCTGCGCGGCGTGCCGGTATATATCCCACAGATGCCCATCGGTCTGCCTGAAGAGCTTGCCCCGAAGATCAAGCATTTCGTCGCGGTCGCGAGGGTGGTCCTGGGGTTGATGGGGCTTAAGATCTTCGCTTTCGGCCCGCGCCCGCAGGACTTTTATGCCTGCAACGCCCCGATCAAGCCGCTCTACGACCTCGGGATCGAGGTAATGGAGAACAGCGAGCTGGACTTGCTTGCGCTGTTCAACTCGGTCGATGAGAGTGATCCTGAGATTGGACCTATCGTCAAGGACATGACCGACGAGCTGGGCCCCGGCAACACATACCCCGACCTCCTTCCGAGGCTTGCCCGATTCGAACTCGCGCTGACGCGATTTGCCGAGGCAAACCTCGGCTCTCGCGATTACGCGGTGTTCGCCAACAAGTGCTGGCCCGCGTTTGAGCCGTTTTTCGGGTTCGTGCCGTGCTACGTGAACGGTCGGCTTTCTGCAAAGGGCATGCCGGTCGCCTGCGAGGTTGATATCTACGGCGCGTTCAGCGAGTATATAGCGTATCTCGCCAGCGAAACTCCCGCTACGCTGCTGGACATAAATAACACAGTTCCCGCCGACATGATCGCCGGCCAGGACCTCAAAGGAGCCGAGCCTATCGACCTTTTCATGGGCTTCCACTGCGGCAACACGCCCTCGTGCTGTATGAAGAACTGCTCGATGAAGTTCCAGCTCATTATGAAGCGGCTGATGGAAGAGCCCGGCTCGCCCCCGAGCATCACGCGCGGCACGCTCGACGGCCAGCTCCGCCCTGGCCCAACAACCTGGTTCCGCCTTCAGGGCGACGCCGACAACAACCTTGTGAGTTACATCGCCGAGGGCAACATCTTGGACATCGATCCAAAGAGCCACGGCGGGATTGGCGTCTTCGCGATCCCGAACTTCGCGCGGTTCTACCGACACGTCGTGATCGGCAAGCGGTTCCCGCACCACGGGGCTGTGGCGTTCCAGCACTGCGGGAAGGTTCTTTGGGACGCGGTTAAGCTCCTCGGTGTCGACGACATCAACGTTCCGCTGCCCAAAACCATGCTTTACCCCGGCGAGAACCCGTTCGAGTTGATGTAGCAACGTGGCCCCATCCCGCCATCTGTGCGGCAAGGGCTGACTTATGTGTGCTGCAGGTCTTTGCGAGAGAACGCGCGTATTGCAACAGCCTGATGCTTCGGCAAAGAGTGGTGTGCCCCTCTGCTTGTGAAGCAAGAAGCGCAAACCCGCGTTTCCGCGATGTGCGAGTCACATCGGCACGTCCGTGTGAACCAGGCAGCTTGCCGCCCGGCGCCCGTGACTTATGAAGGAGATTTTTCGTTCCGCCCCGAATGACAATCATAACGGTGAGGCGGTGCCGATCCGCAACGTGATCATGTCGGACGACGACCACATTTACGACGTAGTAGTCTGCGGCGGAGGACCGAGTGGGATCGCTGCCGCGGTTGCCTCCGCGCGCAACGGTGCCGAAACGTTGCTTATCGAGCGGTACGGCTTCCTGGGCGGAATGGCGACCGCAGGGCTGGTTAACCCCTTTATGCCGTACTCGGCCGGCGATGAGCAGATCATAGAGGGGATCTTCCAGGAGATTATCGACCGCCTCGGGGCGAAAGGTGGCTGTCCCGATACAGGCCGGTGCTGGGCATTTGACCCTGAGATCATGAAGATCGTCGCCGACGAAATCTGCCTCGAATCCGGTGTCAAGCTTCTGCTGCACGCGTTCGTGACCGGCGCACAGCAGGGGGCGCCGGCAGTCAGCCGCGCTGCGCTGCGTCGGAGGAGCTCTCGCCTGGGGTGTTTGCCGCGGACGCAACTGCCTCGGCTCATCGAGTCGATATCTGTTGCGGCCAAGCCGGGGGAGCGCCACATCAGGGGACGGCTCTACGTGGACGCCACCGGCGATGCGGACCTTGCGTACCTTGCGGGTGTGCCATGCGAGAAGGGGCGGTCCGAAGATGGTCTTACCCAGCCGATGACCCTGAACTTCCGGATGGCCGGGGTGGAGACCCAGAGAATGCCTCCTCGCGAGGAGATCAACCGGCTCTACCGCGCCGCGCAAGAGCAGGGTCGGGTCGTGTGCCCGCGCGAAGACGTCCTTTTCTTCAGAACCACGCGTGAGGGAGAGGTTCACTTCAATACTACGCGCGTCGTCCGCGCGGACGGCACACGATCCGAGGACCTGACGCGCGCCGAAATCGAATCACGACGACAGGTCAGGCAAATGGTCGACTTTCTGAGGGCTGATGTGCCCGGCTTCGAACAGGCCTACCTTCAACTCACCGGCACGCAGATCGGCGTTCGGGAAACGCGGCGGATAGTGGGAGAATACGTTCTGACGGCGGAGGATGTGCTCGGCGCGCGAAAGTTCGAAGACTGCGTGGCGCGCGGTTCTTATCCGATTGACATCCACGACCCGGCAGGCGGCGGTACTGTAATCAAGCACTTGCCGCCGGGAGAAAGCTACGATGTTCCTTACCGCTGCCTGGTTCCGCTCGGCATCGGAAACCTGTTGGTAGCGGGCAGGCCGATCTCGTCGACGCACGAGGCCCACTCATCATTGCGCGTGATGCCGATAGCGTGCGCGGTCGGCGAAGCCGCCGGTACTGCGGCGGCGTTGTGCGTCCGGTTTGGCGTAGCGCCACGCGCGCTCGACACAAGGCGGCTACAAAGCACTTTGATCGCGCAGGGCGCGAACCTGGGCAAGCGTCGTCCTGTTGAAGTCGATTCAGGGGCCCGGGCCAGCTGATGGGCCTCAGAGATCAAATTCAGGATCAGCACCGCCCGGGCGAATTCGCGGCATCAGGCTGTTGGGATAAGCGCCTTTTCGGCGATTCTCCCACTAAGTTGAGTAGTGTCGAATCACCGAGAGTGCTCGGTTTGCATTCTATCAGAATAACCCTATCGCAACAACCGTTAACACGAGCGGTATTTGCCTTATGGGAGGTTTTCAAGGAGCGAAATGAGATTTGGTTGCTGCGTCGGTCTGGACAAGATGGGCATCGTTCAGGAGGCGGGATATGACTACGTGGAGCTGCCGGTCAGCACGGTAAAGGCCGAGGCGCCCGACGCGGAGTTCGAGCCGATACGCGAACAGGTTCAGGCGTTCGAGATAGTGCCAGAGGCCTGGAACTGCCTGCTTCCGGGCGACTTGAAGGTCACCGGACCGGAAGTCGACCGGTATCGAATTGAGCGATATCTGCGAACTGCATTTCAGCGGATCGAGGAACTCGGTGGAGAGCTAGTTGTGTTCGGCAGCGGCGGCGCTAGGAACGTGCCGCAGGGCTTTTCGATGGCGGAAGCGCGAGACCAGATCGTTGAGTTCGTCACGCTCGCAGGCCAGATCGCGGGCGTTCACGGGATAACAATCGCCATTGAGCCGTTAAACCACAACGAGAGCAACATCATCAACTCGGTCGCCGAAGGGCTGGAGTTCGCGCGGCTGGCTGACCATCCGTTTGTGCACGTGCTGGCCGACCTATATCATATGGATGAGGAACACGAGCCGCTCGAGCACTTAGTGGAGGCCGACGGAGATCTTGTGCACACCCACACTGCGGACACCGGCCGTTTCTACCCAGGTAGCGGCAGCTACCCGCATAGGGAGTTCTTCGAGAAACTCCGCAGCATCGGTTACAACGACCGGATGTCCGTGGAGTGCAAATGGAACGATTTCCGGACCGAATGCGCAAAAGCTCTTGAGTTCCTGAGGAATCTTGACGAGGAGATTCGTTACTAGTCTGGTCCGGTGCGTTTTGCCGGACCTGATTGGGCATTCAGGTGGTGAGTCCGGGCCCGGCGTTGTATCACGAGGTTGTAGCGATTGAGCGTGAAAACGCGTCTTTAGCAACAGCCTGTAGTATCACACACTGAACCTGGGGGTTGTTATGCCTAGAATAGATGTCTGCATAGAAGCTGTCTTTACCGACTTGCCGCTTGTCGAGCGGGCGAAGCGTGTGCACGATGCGGGGTTCGACGCTGTCGAGTTCTGGTTCTATGACATGGGAGACGAAGATCGAGGCATTTCCGATCTGGGCAAGTTCTGCGCCGAGAACGGCATTTTGATCAACAATGCCGTCGTGAACGCGCCGGACGCGAGCATCGGCGGCTCGCTTGTCGACCCGGCGGATAGACCTAGATACATCGCCCGGCTCAAGGAGACTATCAAGGTGTGCAAGGACATCAACTGCCGCGCTGCCATCACGTGCACGGGCAACGCCAGGCCCGGGGTGTCCTATGCATCTCAGAAACGAAGCGTCATAGACACACTCAAGGCGGCGGCGGAAGTCGCTGAGGCTGAGGATTTCCAGTTATTCCTGGAGCCTCTCAACACGTTAGTTGACCACCACGGCTATTTTCTATGGTCGGCTGAGGAGGGAGGCGACATCTGCAGGCAGGTCGGCAGTCCTCGCGTCAAACTGCTGTTCGACGTGTACCATATGCAGATTATGGCCGGCAACATAATCTCGCGGATCGAGGAGCTTATGGACGTGATCGGCCATTTCCACTCCGCGGGCGTGCCCGGGAGGCACGACCTGGATATCGGCGAGCTCAACTATCCTAACATACTCAAAGCGATCGACGGTTTTGGCTACCAAGGCCTGTTCGGCCTGGAGTATTGGCCTGCAGGCGACCACGTGGAGTCGCTCAGGCGTATGCGTGCGCTGACACGTCCATAGTCGTTCCGCACGATGTGAAGGAATCCATTCGTGGGAGGGTCGTGCCGCATGAGTGCGGGAGCGCTCGTTGTTGTCGGGATGTCATTGATATCGACGCCCGTGCTGGGGCAGGCGAAGGTGGATAGATATCTCGAGGCCGTGAAGAAGTTCGCGGACAGGGTTCTCGAGTATGGTCGCGACACGTATGGACCTAGAAAGACGCCGCTCTTTGTCGACGGCATCAACGTCGACACCCTCAAGCCCCCCGTCTGGAAACGCGACGGCGAGCAGTGGATACTGAGCAACCTGGCAAGCCAGCAGGTTCTCATGCGCGTGCTCGACGGCCTCTCCGCGGCTACCGGCGACCCGAAGTACCGCAACGCCGCGATTTCCGCCACAAGGTATGCGTTCGAACATCTGCGCGACGCGGGCGGAATGCTCTATTGGGGAGGCCACTGGTGCTACGACGCGCTCGGCGACAGGCTAGTCGGCGAGAGCAAGACCCACGAGTTCAAGCACCACTATCCTTACTACCAACTCATGTGGCAGGTGGACCCCGATGCCACCAGGAAAATGATCGAGGCGGTATGGGCCGCACATGTTCTTGACTGGGAGAACCTCGATTTCAACCGCCACGGCAAATATGGCGGCGACTCGACCGGTGTCTGGGACCACAGGTACAAAGGCGGCAAGGTGCCGTTCGTCGGCAAAGGTCTCACGTTTATGATGTCGGGCACAGACCTGATCTACGCAGCCGCTATGTTGTCCCACCTCTCGGGCGATCCCAAGCCGCTTGTCTGGGCGGAGCGCCTTGCAAAACGCTACGTTGACGCTCGGCATCCGGTGACGGGTCTGGGCGCAGAAAACTTTTCGGACCCGGAGTTGCGGCGGGTGGAGAAGCAATTTCCCCAATTCCAGGGCCGTTTCACCGAGGCTACCGTGACCGACCTGTATGGCGCGCGGTACACATACTGCGCGGCGTGCCAGCTCAGGCTCGGCGAGGCTCTCGGTCCAAAGGGCAAGAGGTTCCTGCAATGGGGCATCGAGGATCTTACCGCGCGCGCCAGATACGGCTATGACGAAGCTACCAACAGCTTCTGGGCGATGCTAATAGACGGCACAAAACTTACCCCCGAAGATAGAAAGCTCGACGGCTACGTGGAAGCCAGATGGCTCGATAAGCGTCCCGCGGACAGCCGATACTTCTTCACTTATGCGCTGGCTTACAAGCTCAGCAAGAACCAGCTCATGTGGGACATGGTCCGCAAGATCGGCAGGGGGCTGGGGCTGGGGGATCTGGGCGAGGGTCCCGGAAAGTCCACTGGCTTGAACCTGTCTACGCCGAACAATGACGCGCTAATTATCTTCGGCCTGCTTGAGTTGTGGGAGGCGACCAACGAGAAAGCATATCTTACTATGGCGGAGAAGATCGCGGACAACGCGCTGGAAACGCGCGTTCAAAACGGCTTCTTCGTGGAGAGCAAGGATCACGTGAATGCAAGATTCGACGACCCGCTTCCGCTGGCTCTGCTACACCTGCGCGCCGCGGTTTTGAAATTGCTCGATAAGCCGCCGGCATATTGGCTCAGCCGGGGCTATCTCCACTGCCCTTACGATGGCAAAGGCCGCACCTATGATCGCTTCGTTATCTACTCCCGCCTTCGCGGCGAACCTGAGCCGTGAACTGCCCGGGCGCACGTTCCCCGGAAAATCGGGCGGAGTTGGAATCTGAAAACGAAGAGACTGCTGCGATAGACGCGTTTTTTGCGTATATCAGTTCAGTCTTGCGGACGCGAACGCCCGGGACGCCTGTCATCCCGAACCTGGTTCAAGATCGATCCCTGTGGCGCACGGATGCTGATTCGCCGATTCTTCCGGTCAGACGAAAGACAATCCCAACCTGTCGGCGACGGATCGGATGTAACCAGCCGCCAGCGAGTATTCCTCAGCTGTGGGCAAATGCTCGAGCATTAGGGGAACATCCGGACCAAGCTTCGCAAGCTCCGTGAGGTAGGTTTCATAGTCTAGGGCCCCCAAACCCGGCCGCACTTCGTCTATGTGCGTGGTGAGCTTGTCCCACAGCGTGACGTCCTTAGCGTGGCAGCTTTTGATGTACGGACCTAGCAACTGAAAACACTCGCGTATCAGCCCGGCGTTGTCGAAGTAGCGCTGTGGGCTGCAAACCAGGTTGACCGGGTCGAGATGTACGCCGAAGGCGGGCCGGTCCACGGCGCGGATGAGCTCGAGGTAGCTCTGAGGAGAATCCGGATACATCCAGGGCATAGTTTCGCGTGTGTAGAACGTTCGCCTTGGCCGGACCGCGTCGATGATCTCCCTGACGGTCTCAACGATGAGCGAGAATGTATCGGGCGTCAGGTTCGCCGGATGTGGGCCGTCCCACTTCTGAGCCTGTCCCGTCGGCAGTGGAAAGCTGAGAGAGCTGGTGGTTCGACTCCGACCGGTTCTGCTAGAATCGGTTGGAAAT
>JBMFPI010000139.1:0-8842 GCA_049969195.1 Armatimonadota bacterium | reverse complement strand
GTACCCGGCTTACTGCTGCGCCAACCCGAGGCGGCAAAGATGGTCCACTACTGGATCGGGACGCTGTTAGTGGCAGCCGTCGCAATCATGGCGAGGAAGCACTTCGGCGCAAGCAGCGCGTGGATGGCCGCAATCGCGTTTGCGGGGATGCCGATTGTGCTCTGGGAGGCCACGACTGCCTATGTCGATCTGACTGCAGCTCTATACACCGCAGCAGCCGTGCACCTGCTGTTGAACTACCTGGACAATCCGGAGCGCCGGTGCATTATCGGCTGTGCGGCGTGCGGCGGGTTCGCGGCTTCGGCCAAGATGACCGGCCTGGCGGTGATCCCGCTGCTGGCAATCTGGCTTTTGGCGGATCGCTGGGCTGCCCTGAGAAGGCTGGAATGGAAATCAGGCGTCTTGCTTGTCATGGTTGCGATGCTAGTGTGCTCGCCGTGGTACGTTAAGTCGTATTTGTACACGGGAAACCCGGTGTATCCCTTCTTCTACCCGGTATTCGGCGGTCGGGATTGGAGCATCGAACTCGCGCGCAACTACTCGATGCTCCAATCCAGGTTCGGATTGGGGCATGGGCCGGCCGCGCTTCTGACCCTGCCGTACGACCTTGCGCTTAGGCCGGACGCATTCTACGACACGCCTGGGCTTTTCGTGGGGCCGATGTTCTTGGCCGGGGTGCCGCTGCTGCTGCTTGGTCGCTACGGCTCCCGAAAGCTGGTCGGCCTTGTCGGATTCTTCCTCGCCCAGGTGGTTATCTGGTTTGAGCTTACTCAGCAAAGCAGATATCTTATTCCGGCATTTGCGCTTCTTGCCGTGCTCGTTGCCGGGCTTGCCGGAGAAGACCACGCCCTTCGGCGCGCGCGAGTCGCGCTCCTGCTGGTGTTTGTTGCGACTGCACTGTTCGGAATCTGGACGTTGGGCCCGTTTGTCCGCAGTGCACTGCCAGTCGTTCTCGGTTTGGAGACACGAAACCAGTATCTCGGACGCACGCTCGATATCTACGCCGCGCAGCGGTTTATCAACGAAAACCTGCCTGCTGATTCCCGCGTCGCCCTGTTCGGCGACACTCGCGGGTTCTACCTTGAGCGCAAGTATGTCTGGGCCGATCCCGGACACAACCTGCGGTTCAGCAGGCGGTGCGGCACTGTGGAATCGTTCGTGCGCAATCTCAGGGACGCACGCGTCACGCACGCGCTCGTGAACTTCCGGTTTTTCCCGCCCGCAAGAGAGGCGCGCGGGGCGTCTAGGCTGGTCTACGAGGCGATCCGTTTAGGCAGGTTCTGGCGGATCTATCCGCTGCGAGAAGACGGCCGCGCCGTGGCCGTCTACGAGGTCCGATGAAGCTCTCAATCATAATCCCGGCATATAACGAGATCGAGACGCTGCCTCAAGTGCTCGAGCGAGTGCGGGCGCAGCCGTTCGACAAAGAGATCATTGTCGCCGATGACTGCTCCACCGACGGCACGCGCGAGTTCCTGCGCGCACAGCCGGATGTCAAGCTCATTGAAAATCCGCGCAATATCGGCAAGGGCGCATCGATCCGGGCCGCGCTTGCGGAGGTTACCGGCGATATTGTCCTGATCCAGGACGCGGACCTCGAATATGATCCTGACGACTACGCCGCCCTGATTGGGCCCATACTTGAGGGCAGGGCCGATATGGTTTACGGCACCCGCTTTGCTCGCGGCAGGCCGCGTATGCGACTCGCCAACTACATCGCCAACCGCATCTTTGCATTCCTGGCCACCGTCCTCTACCGCACCAAAGTAACCGACGAGGCCACCTGCTACAAGGTGTTCAGAACCGAGGTCCTGAGGAGCATTGACCTCCGCTGCACGCGTTTCGAGTTCTGCCCCGAGGTCACCGCACGCCTGCTCAAGCGGGGCTATCGTTACGCGGAGGTGCCGGTGAAATACGAGTCGCGTACGTTCGCTCAGGGCAAGAAAATCCGCTGGTACGACGGCGTCCAGTGCATATGGACGCTGATCAAATACAGGTTCGTGGGCTAGCCCGAACCGGGGGAGAATCTGCTGGTCTGAACACCGCAGGCTGTTGCGATGGGCGCGTTCTGTATGCTTCGGGAACGGTTCGGCGAAGCCTGGCCTTATGGCGCACGGACCCTGGGTTCCCAAAGCACAGCTAACCCTTACCCCGACCCTCTCCAGGATCAATCCCTGCGGCCCCTGGATGCTGAAACAAGACCAGCATGACGCGGTTCCCGCGGAACTGAAGTGTCTCCCGCCTGTAATGCCGCGTGGTCGTCTTCTCTAAAATCGGGTATACTGTAGGTGATGGTGCGATTCGACAAGGGGGTGCCGAAATGGGACTCAGATGCTTGTCGCTTTTCGTGCTCTTGATGATGGCGGCCTGGGCGGCTGCGGGTTCACCGTCGGCGGCCGACGAAGCCTCGTCGCCGGCAGGCGCGAAGAAAGTGGTGAACCTGGAGCTCAAGGATACACCGATCAGAGATGCGATAGATTCCATATTCCGTGATAGCGGTCTCAAGTATTATGTCCGGCCGGAAGTATCCGGCAGAGTCGTGGAGATGAAACTGTCGGGGCTGACGGTCGAAGAGGCGATCAGGGCGCTCGCGGACGCCGCGGATCTGAGTTTGACCATAGAGAACGGCGTCTACGTCATCTCTCCCGCGAACAAAGTGACCGTATCGAAGTCCCGGAGGCGTGCGAGCACGCAGCCTGCCGAAGCGTCGGCGCAACCTGCCGCTGCGACTGCTCAGCCGGCAACAGGCACTTCCGCGCAAACGCCGGCCCCGCAGGAGTCACCTCCCGCGGCCGAAGCTACCGGTGGGGAGCAAGGCGCAAGCCCGAGTGGCGTTACAACTCTCGAACCTCCACCTCCGGTCTACTACGGCTGGCCCGGCGCGGGATACTATGACTCGTACGCCTACGGCCCTTACTTCGGCCCGCCGGAGTATCCTCCAGTCTATCAGCTGGGTGGCGTGCAATTCCTGGATGGACGGCCCTCCATTGTGATAGCTGGAGGAAACCCGCCGGTTCTGCCGCGTTTGCCCCTGGTAGCGCCGCCGCCCCTTTATATCGGATCGGATGCGGTCAGGTTTCTGCCGAATCCGTGGCCCGTCAGGCCCAGGACGTACCTGGTGATACCTTACTATCCGCGTCCTTACTGACCGTCAGGCGCACTGTTCCTGACTTAGCCCGCGTTCGGTCGGGCTGTTGGGACAGGCGGGTTTGCGATCGCAACAACCTCTCGATATAGGCCCTGCATCACCCCGCGCGGGGTGAAAAATTTTCCTCCCGAATATTCACCGACCATCTTGACACCGCACATGTATAGTGCTAACATATGCTAGACCACCATTCGTAGTGTTATAGAGCCCGGGCTGCCGGGCCGGTGTGGTGCGCAATGAAGTGCCCATTCTGCGGTTTCCTGGAAGACAAGGTTGTCGAATCGCGGAGCGTCAAGGACGGGGCGGCGACGAGACGCAGGCGCGAGTGTCTTTGGTGCGGACGGCGCTTCACCACCCTCGAAGAGGTCAAGGAACTGCGCGTGATGGTGGTCAAGCGCGATGGCCGACGCGAAGCTTTTGACCGCGGAAAAGTCCTCCGCGGCATGATGCTGGCCTGCCAGAAGAGACCCGTGGCAACCGAAACCCTCGAAGCCGCCGCAGATGAGATCGAGCGTAAGGTCTACAACTCAGGCGAAAGAGAAATCACTTCGCAAGTCTTGGGCGAGATGGTCTCGGATGCGCTTCACAAGATCGATCAGGTGGCTTACGTGCGGTTCGCATCAGTCTACAGGCAGTTCGAGGACATCGGGCAGTTCAGAGAGATAGTGGATGTGCTCGGACGACGGAGCAGGCGGCGTTGGACCAGGCGCGAGAGAACGTGAGATGTGCCTATCCGAGTTCCGTGAGAACGCCGGATCGTATCTCTGAGCGCGCTGTAGGACGGCTCTGCCGGGAAATACATTCCCGGACGCGATTTGCGGCTGCAGGGATGCCGGGTTGCCCCGGCGGCTGGTTGGCGGCACACACTCAGGCGGACTCTATAGTGCCAGGAGGGCAGGAGAATTGCTTACGGAAAACGCACTGACGGTTCTTGAGAAGAGATATCTGCGAAAGGACGAGCAGGGAAACCTGCTTGAGGATGCCGACGGTATGTTCCGCCGTGTGGCGGAGGCTGTCGCTGAGGCGGAGCTCAACTACGGGGCCTCCGACAAACACGTCGAAGGGCTAGCAGGCGAGTTCTACGAGTTCATGAGGAACCTGGAGTTCCTGCCCAACAGCCCGACGTTGATGAATGCGGGCAGGGACCTTGGACAGCTTTCGGCGTGCTTCGTGCTCCCAATCGAGGACTCCATGGACTCGATATTCGAAACCGTCAAGAACACGGCGCTCATCCACAAGAGCGGCGGAGGCACCGGGTTCTCGTTCTCGCGGCTGCGGCCGGCAAGCGATGTAGTCAAGTCTACGAACGGCGTCTCGAGCGGTCCCATATCGTTCATGCAGGTGTTCAACGCGGCGACCGAGGCGATAAAGCAGGGCGGCACCCGCCGCGGTGCAAATATGGGCTGCCTGAGGGTCGACCACCCGAACATAATCGACTTCATCACTTGCAAACAGAATACTTCGAATCTGACCAACTTCAATATCAGCGTGCTGCTGACCGAGGAGTTTATGCGGGCCGCAGCCGAAGGCCGCGATTACGAGCTTATCAACCCTCGCACTGGCACGCCGGTACGAACGTTGAATGCTGCAAGGGTGTTCGATCTGATCGTGAACATGGCCTGGGCGAACGGCGAACCGGGGATAATCTTCATCGACCGGGTCAACCGTGACAACCCGACACCGCACCTTGGCACGATCGAGTCGACAAACCCATGCGGCGAACAACCTCTGCTCCCATACGAATCGTGCAACCTGGGCTCGATCAACCTCGCACGGATGATTAAACAGGGAGACGGCTGCAGCGAAATTGATTGGGAGCGCCTGCGGCGGACGGTCTGGCTGGCGGTGCGGTTCCTGGATGATGTTATCGACGTCAACCGCTACCCGCTCGAACAGATCGCGCAGATGACGCGCGGCAACCGCAAGATCGGCCTCGGTGTGATGGGCTTCGCGGACATGCTCATCCAGCTTGGTGTCCCTTACGATTCCGAAGCGGGCATATCGATTGCCGAGCAGGTGATGAGCTTCATATCCAACGAGGGCAAGAAGGCATCGTGCGAGCTTGCTAAGGAGCGCGGCGTCTTTCCGAACTTCAAGGGCAGCATCTACGACCGACCCGACGGCATGGAAATCCGCAACGCAACAGTCACGACCATTGCCCCGACCGGCACACTGTCGATCATTGCCGGATGCTCCAGCGGGATAGAGCCGCTTTTTGCCATCAGCTACGTGAAGCGCGTGATGGACTCAACGGAGCTTGTGGAAGTGAACCCGTATTTCGAAAAAGTTGCCCGGGAGCGCGGGTTTCATTCGGACGAGCTTATGCGCAAGATCGCGGAGCGTGGGGGCGTGCGCGGGATGGCTGAGGTTCCAGAGGACGTTCAGCTGGTGTTCGCAACGGCCTTGGACATCTCACCGGAGTGGCACGTTCGGATGCAGGCGGCATTCCAGAGGTTCACAGACAATGCCGTCTCCAAGACCGTGAACTTCCCCGAAGACGCAACGCCGCAGGACGTCAGACAGGTCTACGAGCTGGCCTATCGTGAGGGTTGCAAGGGCTGCACGATCTACCGCTACGGCAGCCGAGAATCGCAGGTCCTCAACCTGGCAGGCAAGGAGAAAAAGTCTGCACAGGATGTTCCTGCCCAGGTGCGAGGGCCGAGGCCCAGACCCAGATGCACCCACGGCTCAACCGAATGCATCACCACAGGCTGCGGTAAGATGTATGTTACTGTGAACGAGGACGAGCAGGGCCTGTGCGAGGTATTCGTCGCGATGGGCAAGACCGGCGGGTGCAACGCGAGTCAGCTCGAGGCGATCGGCAGGCTGATCTCGCTAGCCCTTCGGGCCGGGGTCGATCCGCATTCGATCCACAAGCACCTGAGAGGTATACGCTGCCAGTCTCCCGCGTGGGGCAACGGCGGAGCGATCCACTCGTGTGCGGACGCGATCGGGATCGTGATAGAACACTACCTCCAGCAGCGTGAAACGGGGGTTGCCACGGACATGATCTCGAAGCCTTCCGGAAAGCTCGATGTGTTGGTTGGCGCCTGTCCCGAGTGCGGCTCCGCCGTGGAGCACGAATCCGGATGTGTTGTCTGCCGTTGCTGCGGATACAGTCGCTGCGGGTGACGGTTTCGCAGGATGCGCTTGGGCGACACGGAAGTTGCGGGCCGGGGCACGGACGCCCCGGCCTTATTCACGTGACTGTTCAGCTCCGCGGGCACCACGTTATGCTGGACTTGTTTCAGCATCCAGCCGCCGCGGGGATTGATCCTGAATTAAGTTCAGGATGACGGGCTCCCGAGCGTTTGCGCGCGCAAGACCGAACTGATGCATATTCTTCTGACGTAGGTAGCACGCGGCCTAGACCGGCTCGAGGGCGGCCATGATGTCGCTCAGATCGATATCCGCGCCCGCCATCACTTCGTCCGCTGCGCCGTAGTAGATCGACACGACATCCCCGCGCACGACCGCCCCGCACGTGAACACGACGTTCGGCTTGAACCCGGAAGTCTCGTAGGGAGCTTCGGGCGACATAACAGGCTCGGGCGTCTTGGCGAGAAGACGCTCCGGGTAGTCGGGGTCGAGCAGCATCGCGCCGAGGCAGTAGTGGTCGTCGGGTGTCGCGGCGTGGTATATCTCCAGCCAGCCCCGGTCCGTCAGAAACGGCACCGCTCCGCCTCCGATCCGCCCGCCTTCCCACGTTCCGGCGCTACAGGCCAGCAGCAGCTTGTGCTCGCCCCAGTGGATCAGGTCCTCCGAATACGCGATCCACATATTCGGCGTACCTATGAACCTGGGCTGCGGCCGATGCAGGGCAACATACTTGCCGCGTACCCTGGAGGGAAATATTATTCCGTCCATGTTCTCCGGGCAGAAAATGATGCCGTGCTTGGTCCAGTTGACGAAGTCGCGCGTGCTGGCGAGGCATTGTGTGATACCGTTGGGTGAGACGCCTTTGTAGACGACGTAGTACGTATCATCGAGCTTCGTGATTCTTGGATCCTCGATGCCGAACGCCTCGTAGGGCTGATCGGGCACGAGCGCAGGCTCCGGATCGACACTGAAACGCCGACCGTCCGTGCTTCGAGCCAGCCGCAGATGCGAGATCGAGGTTAGGTAGACGCAGTCCGGGAAGCACACAACCCTGGGATCGCATAGGTTGATGTTCGGGTCGTCTCTGGAAAACTCCACTACGCTGAGACTGGCAGTCTGCGACCGGCAGTCGAGCATGGGCACTAGGACCCTAGCCGAGTCCTCACATACGGGCCTTTCGGCGACGCGCATTAGCATCAGTATTTCGCCGTCGTGCTCAATCACGCCCGCGTTGAACGTGCATATGACCTCCCAGCCATCCACCCACGGCTTGACATCGCGGGGGGTAACCAGGGGGTTCTCCGGGTAGCGATTGACTCTCATCTCATCTCCTGCCCGCCTGTTACGTTGATGGCCTGGCCGGTCATGTAGCTTGCCTCGTCGGATGCGAGGAAGAGCACGACGTTAGTGACATCGTCGTATTCGCACGGTCTGCCGAGGGGGACTTGATCCATGTATTTGCGGTAGAGCTGCTCGACCGTGAGGCCCTGCGTGCGCGCGTATTGCTCGAATAGACTCTGCTGCCAGAGAGTGCCCTCCAGGATGTTGCCTGGACAGACGGCGTTGACTCGCACGCCGTGAGGAGCCATCTCGAGCGCCAGGCTCTGCGTCAGACCGATCCCGCCGAACTTGGAGGCTACATACGCGGAGTTCGCGAACGACCCTTTCTTGCCCGACTTGGAATTGATCTGGATGATAACCCCTCTCTTCTGCTCCTGCATTATCCGGCAGGCGTGCTTGGCGCAGATCATATACCCGACCAGGTTGACCTCAATCACCCGACGCCACTCTTCCACGGGAAACTCGGTGATGTGGTATGCCTTGAGGATTCCGGCGTTGGCAACCAGAACGTCAAGACATCCGAACTCCCGCACGACCATCTGCATGGTCTTTTCTACTTCGGGATCGTCGGTAACGTCCATCTTGACGCCGAGTGTCCGAACGCCGCGCTCGGAGGCGATGCGGTTCGCTGTGGACCTAACGCCCTGTTCGTTTACGTCTGTGAGGATGACCGCCGCGCCCTCGCGCGCGAAACGATCTGCAATTGCCTCGCCGAGTCCCTGCGCCGCGCCGGTCACAAGAACAATCTTGTCTTTGAAACGCATTCCTACAACTCCAGCCTGCTCCTCAGCAGTTCTTCCTCAGCCTCTTTGGTCCAAAACTTGCCTTCTCTGAGCTTCGAGTGCACATTCGGCATGACCTTGTCTAGGTCCGTAAGTGCGGTCAGAGGAAGACGAATGTGAGGAAAGATTACAGTCTTGCCGGGGAACCGCGCTTCCTTGACCGCCCGCACGCCGTCAGCCATCGCGTCGATCCCGCCTACTGCCGCCATGGAGTTCACGACCGGCAGCTCGCCGGATTCGGTCAACGCGAGCGTGTCGAACATATCCTGAGGCCTGGACCCGCTAGATCCGACAAAACGGTTTCCTCTCAAATAGGTCACGCTCAGATCTAGCTCGGCGATCGTGCCCTTCGGCACCCCCGCGAATATGTTAAGCAGTCCGCCTTCGGCAAGATGTTGCACTGCGTCTTCGATCAGTTTCACGACCGGGGCCATGACGACTATGTCATCGAAGCCTCTGCCGCCGGTCAGGT
>JBMFPI010000138.1:0-8843 GCA_049969195.1 Armatimonadota bacterium | reverse complement strand
GTGTTCGTGACCGGGTGGTTCGGCTGTAGACAAACGGGCAGTCTGCGGGATCTACTTATCGGCATTACATTCGCGACAACCGGCGCGCTGGACCTAGTCCACACGCTCAGTTACAAAGGGATGCCTGATTTCCTGGGCGTCAACAGCCCCGGCAAAGCCGCGGCTTTCTGGCTCATCGCAAGGGCGGTAGTTGGGACAGGGCTTGTGGCTGCTTTGGTGGTTCGTCCGCAAAGCAAAGTGCGACGTGGTGTGCCTCTGGTGTCTCTCGCGGTCGGGGTCGCCGTGGTGGCAGCATCGTGCGCGTTGATCAAGATATTCGACGATGTCGTGGGGAAGGCGCTGTATCCGGCCGTGGGAAGGCCTCCGAGCCTGCTGAAGTCGATCATAGAATATGCGATAATCGCGCTCTACGCGGTGGCATTCTTGCTGCTGTCGGAGCGGCGAGGCTGGGATGAAAGCGTGCGGCGCGGCTTGCGAAGCGCCCTGATATTCGCGATTGCCGCCGAAGTAATGTTCACGCTCTATCTCTCTCCATACGCCTGGATCAACGCCCTCGGTCACGTCCTCAAAACCTGTTCTTACCTGCTGATTCTGAACGCGCTGTTCGTCTCCGCTATTCGGAGGCCATACGAAGAACTTGCACGGGCGCGTGATGAATTGCAAAGCCTTTATCTGGATGCCCGGGAGCACCGCGCAGAGATGGAACGCTCCTTTGCCCGGATCGGGAGCGCGCTGTCATCGAGCCTCGAGCTTGAAGAAGCGCTCGACCTGATTGCTGAGCTTGCAGAGGGTATGCTCCACGTGGACTGCGCAGTGGTTATCTCGGTGGACAGGTTCGGAGAAGCAGCAGGAGTTTCTTCTCAAAGAGGCGTCTGCCATAAGGTTGATAGGCCGAAGGAGATAACACGAGTGCTTGCCCAACGCGTGCTTGCCGAACGCGCTACGCTGGTCGTGGATGACGTCGAAAGCACCGGTCTGGTGAACTGCGACTTTCAGGATCCGAGGTGTCTGCGCTCTGCGGTATGCGCGCCTATGATCCACGAAGATCTGGTGCTCGGGGTCATTGCCGTGTATTCCTACCGGAAGTCGGCCTTTGAGGAAGGCGATGTGAAGCTACTCGAAGGGTTTGCTTCACATGCGGCGGTGGCAGTGCACAACGCCATTAGCTACCGGCGGGAGAGCCGGATAGCCGACGTGTTGCAGCGGACGTTCCTGAGCATGTCCCCAATGGGGGCCGACCGATTCGAGATCGCACAGGTCTACCAGCCTGCGACGGACGAAGCCCTGGTCGGCGGGGATTTCTACGATGTATATGAGACATCCGATGGGAAAATCGCCCTCGTAATCGGCGACATCTCCGGCAAGGGCCTGACCGCGGCGGTCCACACGGCTATGGTCAAGTTCACACTCCGAGCTTACCTCAACGAGGGCCATCCTCCTGCCCGGGCACTCAAGCTTCTGAACCGGGCTATCGAGCGGCTGATTGAGCCGGAGACATTCGTGACTATCTTTGCCGGCGTGCTTGACTCGGCAACCGGCGAACTCACATACGCCAACGCCGGCCACGAGCCGCCCCTGTATTCGTGCACAGACTCGGACTTGACACTTCCGTCTACAGGCCTCCCGCTGGGCGTGGACCCCGAAAGCGATTACGAAGAGGGCAGAATCGTGCTCGAACCCGGCTGTGTGCTGTTGCTTTATACCGACGGTATCAGCGAGGCTCGGAGAGAGCAAACCATGCTTGGCACGGAAGGCCTGAGTGCGGAGCTGGCTACCTGCCGCGGGATGCCCGGGGAGGATATCGCCCGGTGTATACATCGAAGAGCCCTTGAGTTTGCGGGGGGCGAGCTAAGAGACGACGCGGCGATACTGGCCGTCCGGTCGGCAGGGTAGGGCCGGCTAGGGCGGACGCACTTGGGTTCCCGAAGCGGGCGCTTGTGCTGCGGGAATTGAGCCGGGCCTGCCGTCACGGGCCGGTTCGACTCAGCCATTCCCGCAACACAAAAACGCACTTATCGCAACAACCTGCTATCTTGGCCTTTGCGGGATTCCTTTAGGCCCGGGTCCCGGTCCAGGATGCACAGGGTTGCGGCCCATTCCGGGACGCTGGGGCATTGTGAACTTCTTGTAGCCCTTGGGTATCTCGAAGAGCGAGGGTGATTGCTTCCCTACCTTGACGTTCTTTGCTTCAGCCACCATCGTGCCGTGAGGGCTTTTCGATTCCGTCTTGAGGGGCCACTCGAGCTGCTTTGAGACCCACACTATAGCAGAACCCATGTTCTTGTCCTTATAGGTGAGCTGGAACTTATCGCAGACAAAGCCGTTGACTTTTTCCGTGCCCAGGTTCTTCTTGACAGCCAGCTTCTTCAACTCGGCCTCGTCTTTCAGAATGGACGGATCCATCATCCTCGGCCCGACAGGCATCTCGACGTAGGTTTTGGACTTCGGATCTATCATCCAGGTGACCTTCTTGTCGGGACGTACGATGACTATCCGTTTGTTCGGGCCCATAGACATTTCTTGTCGGATCTTCTTGCCCTGCACGAACAGTTTTCCCGTTATCGACGCATCCTTCATCTTGGTGACCGTATCGGCGGAGAACTCGGCGGCCTGACACCACAGCCCCACACAGAAAACGGCTGCGCACACAGTGCACACAATGCCCCATCGCTTGATCATTGAACTTGCTCCTTTCGAGACCGCGCTCATGGATGGATTCGCCGCGCGTCGCGCACGACCTCCTGAGAAATGCGCACCGGAGGAAAAATGCGTACAAACGAGGCGATTTCCGATAGAACGCAAACCCGGCGTTTCCGGTAATTAGGCGCCCCTCAGCTAGAGGAGAGCCGCCGAAAACGCGCCTATCGCAACAGCCTGAAACCGGGGCGGAATTGACCGTCGGTTGCGCGTCGTGTAACATGAGAGGCGCAAACGGCCCGAGGAGATATTCACTATGTTCAGCGACGTAGCGGCGGTCCTGGATTGCCTGGAACACGGTTTCTACGGACGCAGGGTGCTCGTCTTGGGGGACCTCATACTTGACAGGCACGTCTGGGGAAACGTGTCGCGCATATCCCCTGAGGCGCCCGTGCCCATAGTGACCGTATGCCGCGAGTCGGAAACCGCAGGCGGCGCAGGAAACGTGGCTCTGAATGCGGTCGACCTGGGACTCAAAGTAGCCGTATGCGGATTCGTGGGGGACGATCCGGCTGGAGATCGCCTGCGCCGGATCCTGGACCGTTCGGGAGTGCAGACCCGGGGCGTCGTGCAGGCCGGCACGCGCACGACTACCAAGACCCGCATCATCGGCGGACATCAGCAGATGCTGCGGCTTGACGAGGAGAACACCGGCGAGGTCGAGTCGCAGGCATACGAGCGTCTGCTCGAGGCTGTTCGGCAAGAAATTGCCGACGGTCTGTGCGCGGCCGTCATCTCCGACTACGCCAAGGGCGCGCTGAGTGAGAGAGTCTGCCGGACAACGATAACGCTGTGTCGCGAGCGTGGGATCCCGGTCTTCGCGGACCCCAAGGGCGTGAACTACGCCCGATACTCGAAAGCGACTGCCATCACGCCGAATCGAGCTGAGCTCGCGGCGGCGGCCAATGTGGACTCAACAGACCTGGATGCGCTTATCGCGGCAGGCGAGAATGTGCGGGTGGAACTGGGCCTGGATTTCGTCCTCGTGACGCTCGGAGAATATGGGCTTGCACTCATCAGGCCGGGTTCCGCTGAGCATATTCCAGCCGTGGCACGGGATGTGTTCGATGTAACGGCCGCAGGCGACACCGTAATTGCCGCACTGTCCGCAGGCGTCGCAGCAAATTTGCGACTGGACGATGCGGTTCGGCTCGCGAACATGGCTGCGGGGATAGTTGTCGGCAAGGCCGGCACGGCCACAGTTAAGCGCGTAGAGCTACTAGATGCTGTCGCCCTCGGGCAGGCGAGACTGCTGTCCGACAAAATCTGCACGCTGGATGCGCTCCTAGAACGGGTGGCGAAATGGCGGACGCACAATGAGGTGATAGGGTTCACGAACGGCTGCTTCGACGTCCTGCACGCAGGGCACGTCACATACCTTCAGAAAGCGCGCGCCGAGGCGGACAAGCTGATCGTAGGGCTGAATTCCGATGGCTCTGTGCGCAGGCTGAAAGGCCCGGGGCGACCGATCATCCCCCAGGAACAAAGGGCCATCGTGCTGGCGGCTCTTTCGTCCGTGGATGCCGTCGTGCTTTTTGACGAGGACACCCCGATCGAGCTGATCAACGCCATTCGGCCGGACGTTCTCGTTAAAGGCAGCGACTACACGGAGGACCAGGTAGTCGGCGCACGCGAGGTGAAGTCCTGGGGCGGACGGGTGGTCCTGGTGCCGCTTGTGGAAGGGCAATCCACCAGCGGGATTGTGTCAAGGATCGTGCAGGGCGCGCGTGGTGGTTGAGAGCGCCCGCTGAGGATCGTGAGTTATGGTTGTGCGGAGCCGCATATCCGAAGGAACAACCGGCATTTACCCGCCAATCAAACGGGCGATTGACGTGCTGGGCGGTCTTGTGCTGCTGGTAGTCCTTAGCCCGTTGCTGGCGCTGGTCGCCCTCGTCATCCGGCTCGACTCCCCCGGACCGGCAATCTACAGGCAGGAACGTGTCGGCAGGCGAGGCACGCGATTTACGATGCTTAAGTTCCGCACAATGAAGGTCGGCACGCCCGTTCTTTCTACGGCGGAGATGCAGCGCCAGCCGGAGATACCGTTCACCCGCGTGGGTCCGCTTCTTCGAAAAACGAACATAGACGAACTGCCGCAGCTTGTGAACGTCATCAGAGGGGAGATGAGTTTCATCGGACCCAGACCCGCGTTGCCCTCCCAGACAGACGTGGTGACGCTGCGCGAACAGTCGGGGGCGGATGCGGTCAGACCAGGCATCACCGGACTCGCGCAGGTGATGGGCCGCGACGACCTCGAGGTTCACACCAAGGTGAGCTACGACACCGAATACTGCCGCCGCCTCAGTCTGGCGCTTGACCTCAAGATCCTGCTGCTCACCTTCGTGGCCGTTTTTTCGGCCCGAGGGAACAAGTAGAGTGAACCCACTCGTCGTCAAGTTTCTGGTTTTCGCGCTGGTCCTCACGGCGCTCTATGAACTTGCTGAAGCCGGACAGAGCGAGGTTATCGGCCCCACGAAGATCCCGTTTTACACCGGCAACCTCAGCGTGAGCCCGTTCATGATGTACTGGGGCACAAGCAAGGGCCCCGCATCGGACCTGGCAAGCCGCGAGCGCATCAATCTTCTGAAACGAATCTCCTGTTTCGCCGACTGCGATTACCAGGCCTGGTCGCTTGCCCAGCAGCAAAAAGACAAATGGGATTTCGACCTCTACATCAGAAACGCTGATGCGCTGCACGCTGCCGGGCTGAAGTATGCCGTTTTTTGCTGGGTGCATTTCCCGCCAAAGTGGTTCCTGAACTCGGCGGAATTTGTACCTTACAGATGCGCCGAGCACGGCGAAAATCTCATGCAGCTTTCATGCTGGGCACCGAACATCTGGGACATTTATCGGCGGTTCTACGCGGCACAGCACAAGGCCATGGGCGACAGGATCGACTGGATCCGCGTTGCCACGCCTTCCGATTACGGAGAAATCGGTTATCCGGCCGCTATGACCTCCTGGCTCGTTCCGCAAAACCACGCCTACTCAGGCTACTGGTGCGGGGACCCATATGCCCGGGCGGACTTCCGCGCTGAAATGCAAAAGCGGTTCAAAGACGTCAAGGCGCTCAACAAGCGCTGGGGAACGTGGTTCGAGTCGTGGGAGGATGTGAGTTACCCCGAACTTGTTGACGAGAAGGCCGCGCGCACGGCCCGAGAGTCCGGCAAATCGACCGACCGTCGGCGATGGCTGGATTTTGTCGAATGGTACAACGGGGTGTGGTTGCGGTTCACCCCGAAGCTTGCAGCGCTCATCCGTGAGTTTTACCCGGGGAAGCCGCTTGTGGCAAGCGTGGGGTACGC
The DNA here is from genome assembly GCA_049969195.1 of Armatimonadota bacterium. GTDB lineage: Bacteria > Armatimonadota > UBA5829 > UBA5829 > UBA5829 > CALJES01. The sequence goes on along the minus strand of JBMFPI010000138.1, from coordinate 2,841 downwards.
CTCGGAGCTGACCAGGTACGGCAACGACTACTCTGCGATCCCAAAGATGGCGAAGGAGCACAATCTGGCACTTCAGACGCCAGGCAACGTGCCTTACTACGCCCTCAAACGGCTGTCGACCGCGTGTCATTTCTACGGCTGTCATTACTATACCGAGCCGCCCGGCGATGTGCCTCCGGACACTGAGGTCGCGCGCGTGTTTGCGGACGTATCCAACGGCGTCCGGGTGTACTTCGAGTACCCGCAGAACCTTGAGCGCGCTATCCCACAGCTTCGCAAGTATAAAGACCATATGACGGGGGCACGTCCGCTGGTTGACTTAGCCATCTTCAACCCCACAGTCGACCACCGTCTACACGCCGGCGAGGGCAACTTCCCAATCAACTCTTTTATGCTCGGCGAGCGAGGCCGCGATCTTTTCGACTACGACGTCGTCGACGAGTTCTTGATCCGCGACGGGGCCCTGGATCGCTACCGGGTGCTGGTCTATGTGCAGGGAAACGTTACGGAAGAGTTCGCGCTCAGGAAGATAGCCGGCTGGGTCAGGCGCGGCGGCGCGCTGGTAACATGCGACCTGGGGGATGTGGAGACGGTAGAAGGAGACACTTCGATCTGGTACTCGCTGGTGCCAAGACGTGGTTCGGGACCTGAGCTGAGCGAGAATTCCGGAATGCAGCCGGAGGCCGGGACTTCGGCGCGGCCCGATATCCGCCGGGTGGGCAGCGGGCTGGTGATCAGGTCGCCGCTCAAGCCCGACCAACACGACGGGTTTGCCGAGCTTGTAACTCGCGCAGCCTATCACCTCTCTGAGTTCGACAAGCACCTCACCGATGCGCCGCTGATTGACGGCGTGCGGGACGGCGTCCTGGCAACCCTTCTGCCGGACCGCATCCTTTACTTCAACGGAACCGACAAGGAAATCAGAAAGCATGTCAAGCTCCGCCCAGAGGATTGGACGTCCCGCAGCGCCAGGCCCGAAAGGATGGAGTACGACCTGGTGCTCGCCCCGCACTCGATTGAGGCGATAATGCTCAAGTGAACAGACTACGTTTTGACCAGGGCACCCTGATCGTCGATGGTGAGCCGCTGAAGATGCTACCTCCCCAGCTCGAGCGGGACACGCGCGTGGAAAAGTACCGCGCGCCGGCAGATGCGCGGCGGGCGTTAGTGGGAAGGTTCGCAAAGCGCAAAGTCGATGTTCAGCATGCGAGCTCGGTTGCGAAGCCGTTCCAGGTTAAGCTGCGAACGAGCTACACGCTGCGTCCCCATCAGAAAGAGGCGCTTGCCGCGTAGATCAAGGCGGGATGTGCGGGACGGTGGTGCTGCCTACAGGCGCGGGCAAGACCTTTGTCGCGCTCGGCGCAATCAACGCGGTCAAGCGCAGCACACTGGTCATCGCTCTGACTATCGATCTTGTGAGCCAGTGGTATTCGCTATTGGCAGACTTGTTCGGGTGTGATGTCGGCATTATGGGAGCGGCCATCACGAGCTCCGCGAACCGACAGTGAGCACTTACGACCCGGACGTCCGCAAGGCTCTGGTAGCGAAGCAATAGACGAAGCACATCGTGGTTGCGTCGGAGCGCGAACTTGAAGTGCTGGATTCACTCACAAAACAGCACTTCGCGGACAAGATCATCATATTCACCGAACACAACGACCTGGTCTACCTCATCGCGCGCGGGTTACTGATCCCGGCCATTACGCACGAGACAAAGACGAAAGAACGCAAATGGATCCTGGACGGGTTCAAGGACGGCACCTTCCGCGCGACCGTGACCTCGAAGGTCCTCAACGAAGGCGTCGACGTGCCGATTGCCAAGATGGCGATCATCCTCAGCGGCAGCGCAAGTCCGCGGGAGCACCTTCAGCGGCTCGGTCGCATCCTGCGAAAGGCTGGGGACCGAAGGGCGGCGGTGTTCTATGAGGTCGTCACTCCTGCGACTACCGAGACGAGCGGGAGCCTGCGCAGACGCAAGACGCATGCTTGAGCTTGAGCTGCTCAGATACAGGGTAGCGGGTGATTTTGTCACGCCGGTCTATCTGACGACGACCGGAGGACACAAGTACCTGGATATCGCCGAGAGGCTGGTCGGCATATGCGACTCCGTGCGCAGGTCGGACCATAGGCGCGCTCGGCGAAGACATCGAGAACGCATTCGGCGACCTGACCGACTACAAGGTCAACCGCGGCCTTGCGAAGATAATGGCCGAATACATCGAGGCCGAGCCGCCTGCCGAGGTCGATGCCGAGCAGATTCGGAAGCAGGTCTTCGCGATTGCTGCGCAGTCGTGGCCGCTTGCCAGACGTACCGACCTGCTCTTCGAGAGGAGCGTGTCGGAGTGCGCCGCCGAGATCGCCGGCCGGCTCGGCGTTGAACCGGACAGGTTGGATGCGGCCCTGTAAGCCGATAATAAAGCCAAACCGGATCATCACCCGGATGGACCGATCCGTGACCGCAATCGAGCTGATCGAGCGTTACAATACGGCGCTTGCCCAGGCAACGCTGTACCGAGCGACGCGGATGATCACCAGGTTGGGCGACAGCTACCTGACCGTGTTCAAGTGCGCTCAATCGAACACGCGAGTCGGGGTATCGCGCGGAGATTGACGGGCCGCTATCGCTCTTTGCGAACGTGGAGCGATACGATCCCGAATGTCAATTTCACGCACGTCAAAGACGGCCGCGCCGCACACCTGGAGATCATCGGGTTCTGGGCGCCCAGTTATCTGGCCAGGAAGCCGGACAAACCAAGCCGTGTCGAAGGGTCGAATGTGGTCATAGCCGTCCCGGACGCGCTGAACTGTTCCGATGATGCTCTCTCTAGCCCCGTGGTGCTC
>JBMFPI010000137.1:0-8865 GCA_049969195.1 Armatimonadota bacterium | reverse complement strand
TGGAGGACAAGTGCGACTGGCACGGTAGATGCCCGACCTGCGACGAGCTTAAGGCCGCCCTGACCGAACTGGAAGCCCAATGAGCGATTGTGTCCCAACCCGCGTAGCATACGGCGAGGCGCTGCCGGAGATGGGCGAAAGGTTCCCAGAACTGGTCGTCCTCGACGCCGACATATCTAAAGCGATGCAGACCGGCGCCTTCGCCAGACGGTTTCCCGACCGCTACTTCAACTTCGGCGTCGCGGAGCAGGACATGATGGCGGCCGCGGCGGGAATGGCGGCCATGGGGAAGATACCGGTCGTCAACACCTAGGCCGTGTTCGCGGCGCTGAGAGCGTGTGAGCAGCTCCGGACCTTCGTTGCCTATCCGCATCTGAACGTGAAAATCGTTGTGAGCCACGGCGGGCTAGCCGTCGGATGGGACGGCGTCACGCACCAGGGGATCGAGGACATGAGCGTGGTTCGGTCCATACCGAACATTACCATAGTGCACCCGGCCGACACGGTCGCGACTAAGAAGCTGCTCCCGCAGGTGATCGAGCATCCCGGGCCGGTCTACTTCCGGCTCGGGCGCAACCCAACGCCGATAATCTACCGCGACTCGGACGAGGTCGCGCTCGGCCGCGCGAACGTGCTGTCGGACGGATGCGATGTCGCGATCATCGCGTGTGGGTTGATGGTTCCGGAGTCCGCGAAAGCCGTCCGGATGCTCGAATCGGAGGGAATCCGGGCACTGCTGGTGGACATGCATGCAGTGAAGCCGCTAGATGCGGAAGCAGTGATCGAGGCCGCGCGCGCCGCGGGCGCGGTGGTCACAGTCGAGGATAACAACATCCTCGGAGGGCTCGGCTCCGCGGTCGCGGAAGTGCTTGCGGAAAGCTGCCCGGTCCGTGTGCGGCGAATCGGGATCAGGGATGTCTTCGGCGAGTCGGGGGACCCTGATGCCTTGCTCGAGAAGTACGGGATGAGCGCCAAACACATTGCCGCGGCCGCTCGGGAGCTAGCAGAGGCGAAGAGATGAAACGTCGCTATAGAGTCGAGGTTACGACGGATAACAAAGGCTGGGTGTCGGTTAGGGTGCCGGCAGTTCCGGAGGTGCATGCGGAGGCGCACACGCGCGAGCAGGCGCTCCAATTTGCGGCAACCGCGGTTACATCGCATCTGAGGTCGTTGGCCGAATCGGGTAAGCAGATACCTGATTCGGACATAGACGCTATCGTCGTAGACATCTGAGCGAGCCGCGCGCCGATGATGGGAGGAGAGCTTGCCGCGGTAGAACGCAAACCCGACGTTTTCGGCGATTCGAAGCCCCTCGGCAAAGCGAAAGAATCACCGAAAACGCCTATCGCAACAGCCTCGGGGGAGCAAGGATATGCAAAAGCACACAGTCCACGACAGCGAAGTCGAGTTCCTCCCGCTGCCCGGGCGGAACCACAAGATGATTGTCGGGCCGGGGAAAGCTATGGAAGCAGGAAATATGTCATTCGGCATCGCCGATTTCCCCCCTAACGCGCACGCCCCCGCCCACAATCACGCCGGCGCCGAGGAGATCATTTACGTCCTGTCGGGCCACGGCGAGATCTACTTCGACGGCGTCCCCGAACCTGTAGAGCCGGGGACGGTTGCCTATGTGCCCGTGGGCGTAGAACACAGCATCAACAATCAGTCCGGTGAGATCATGAGGATCGTCTATGTGTTCAGCCCGCCGGTAGCCCAAGGGAGCTATGAGCGCGCGGCCCAGAGTTAAGAGCATCGGGCCTGCCCTAGCCCGTGAGATGCTGGAGAAGATGTATCTGATCCGGTATTTCGAACACCGGGTGGTCAAGCTGTTCCGGCAGGGCTTGATCCGCGGCGCGACGCACGTGTATCTCGGCGAGGAAGCTATCGCGGTCGGAGCCTGCACCGCGCTCGAGCCTGACGATTACATAACCAGCACCCATCGCGGACACGGTCACTGCATCGCCCGCGGACTCGATGTGAAACGAATGCTGGCTGAACTGCTGGGCAGGTCAACGGGCTACTGCGGCGGCAAGGGCGGAAGCATGCACATCGCCGACCTTTCCAGCGGCATCCTGGGTGCAAACGGCGTGGTAGGCGGCGGGATCCCGCTCTCGACCGGCGCGGGGCTGAAGTCGGTCTACAAGAAAACCGGCCAGGTGACACTGTGCTTCTTCGGCGACGGCGCAGCCCAGCAGGGCGGTTTCCACGAAAGTCTGAACCTCGCCGCGATCTGGAAGCTGCCGGTGGTTTATATCTGCGAGAATAACTGTTTCGCTCTCACTAACCCGAATTCCGACGAGTGCGCGGTCGCAAACATTGGCGATAGGGCTTCGGCCTACGGCATTCCCGGCTTTGTGATCGACGGCAACGATGTGATGGCGGTTTACGGAGCCGTCAGCGAGGCGGTCGAGCGCGCGCGAAGTGGTCTGGGGCCGAGCTTGATCGAGTGCAAGACCTACCGCTGGGAGGGACATTACCTGGGCGATCCGGAAGTCTATCGGACGGAAGAAGAGGTCCGCGCATGGATGGACCGCGATCCGATAAAGCGATTCGCCGCCGAAATTGAAGAGGTAGGCTTGATCTCGCATTCGGAAGCGGAAAGGGTCGAGGCCGCTGCACAGGCCGCAATCGACGCGGCGGAAAAGTTCGCGCTCGATAGTCCCCCGCCACCGCCCGAGTCGCTCACACAAGGCCTCTGGGCGCCTGAAAAGCCCGCGCCAGCAGCAGTGCCGACTAGCTCCGAATGCCCGACACATTCCCGACATCTGGAGCTCCGGGAGATGACCTATTGCCAGGCGATAAATGCGGGGCTTCGGGAAGCGCTGGCGGCCGACGAGGACGTCGTGATCCTGGGGGAAGATGTTGGCCTTCACGGCGGCCCGTTCCAGGTTACAAAGGGGCTGTATCAGGAGTTCGGCCCAGAACGCGTGCGGAACACGCCTTTGAGCGAGGCGGCGATTGCCGGATGCACGGTCGGCGCAGCTCTTACGGGGCTTCGACCGATCGGCGAAATAATGTACGTCGATTTCTCCACACTCGCATCCGACCAGATCGTTAACCAGGCAGCCAAGATCCGATATATGTTCGGCGGCGAGGCGACTCTGCCGCTAGTGATACGCACGATGGTCGGAGCAGGCACTCGTTCCGGCGCTCAGCACTCCCAGAGCCTAGAGGCCTGGTTTTGCCACATACCGGGGCTGAAGCTCGTGATGCCTGCAACGCCGTACGACGCGAAGGGGTTGATCCGAAGCGCCATCGACGACGACAACCCCGTCATATTCATCGAGCTCAAGCGACTGTATAACACCAAAGGCCTCGTGCCGGAAGAAGAGTATCGTATACCTCTCGGCAAAGCCGATGTGAAGCGGCAAGGCAAACATGCAACGGTAATTGCCACGGGCGCGCAGGTCGGCGAGGCGCTCAAAGCTGCTGAAAAGCTCGCGAGTGAGGGGATTGAGATCGAAGTTCTTGACCCTCGCACGCTCTACCCGCTGGACAGGGCGGCGCTGGTTGAGTCGGTGAAGAAAACCGGCCGGGCAGTGGTGGTAACCGACGCGGTGGCGCGGTTCGGAGTCGCCGCCGAGCTGTCGGCTGTACTGATGGAACAGGCCTTCGATTACCTGGACGCACCCGTAGCCCGCGTGGGAGGTGCCGAAGTCCCGATGCCATATGCCGACGAGCTAGAGGTGCTGGCCCTACCGAACGCCGAACGAATCGCTGAGGCGGTGAGGAGAGTTCTGTGAAGAGCGAATTTGTCGGGAAGGCCGCGATAGTAACCGGGGCAGCCCGAGGAATAGGAAGAGAAGTTGCACGAGAGTTAGCACAGCGGGGCGCAGCAGTCGCGGTGGTAGACATCGACGCGAAGGGAGCGGTTGAAGCCGCAACCGCAATCGGTCCGAGAGCGCTTCCAATCGCCTGCGACATCTCGAGCGCTTCCGCGGCGGCAGCCATGGTCAGCACCGTTGTCGGGCAATTCGGCCACATTGATATTCTTGTGAACAACGCCGGAGTCTGCGGGCGCGGCGGCATAGAGCAGATCAGCGAAGAGCAGTGGGACCACGTGCTCGCCGTCAACCTCAAGGGGCCGTTTCTGGTATGCCGCGAGGTTGTGCCGCATATGAAAAAGCAAAAGTCCGGGCGGATCGTAAATATGTCGTCCATATCGGGGAAAATGGGCGGGTTTATGGTCGGTGCGCACTATACCGCATCGAAAGGCGGGCTGATAGCCCTGACAAAGGCACTGGCAAGAGAACTGGCGCCGTTCGGTATTACGGTAAACTCGGTCTGTCCGGCCATGGTCGATACCGAAATGGGGCAGTTGTTCGGAGAGGATGAAAAGCGCCGGTATCTAGCGGGAGTGCCCATGGGGCGTCTCGCCACGCCGCAGGACGTGGCCGCCGCCGTGCTGTACCTGGCTTCTGACGCGGCAAATTACCTGACCGGCGAGATAATAGACGTCAACGGCGGGCTGCTGATGGATTGATCCTTGCGCTGCGCTGGCAGCCGCCAAACCGATTCCGAATCAGTGCACAAAGAGGACCCAAAATGCGGCTCAAGAACAAACGCACACTTGTAACCGGCGGCTCGCGCGGGATCGGACGCGGAATTGCGCTCGCGCTGGCTGCAGAGGGCGCCCGGGTGGCGGTCAACTACAGAACCGAGGAGTCGGCCGCGCGCGGGGTCGTCGAGGCGATCACCGAGAACGGAGGCGAGGCGATCGCAGTCTGTGCCGACGTGTCGAGCAAGGCTGAGGTGGATGCTATGATCGCCGAAGTCCGGAGGCGATTCGGCGGGATCGACATTCTCGTCAACAACGCAGGAGTTTGTCATTTCCTGGACTTCTTCGAGACCACCGAAGCCGAATGGGATTTTCACCAGAATATCAACTGCAAAGGCATCTTCCTCTGCAGCCAGGCTGCGGCGCAGGTGATGAGAGATCACGGCGGAGGCCGGATAATCAACGTCACAAGCATCTCCGGCGAAAAGGCCACGAACGCGCGGCAGGTAGCCTACTGTGCCTCCAAGGGCGGAGCGAATATGCTCACCAGGGTGATGGCCTTAGCGCTTGCGCCATACAACATCACCGTGAATGCCGTCCTGCCGGGCACCATAGAAACGGACATCAACCGACACATACTCGCCGAGCCCGGCGCAAGGCAGGCTATCATCGAGGCGACGCCTCTCAAGGCCCTGGGCCTGCCCGAGCATGTGGCCGAGGCCGTGATCTATTTCGCGAGCGACCAATCCGGCTGGACTACCGGTGCTCTTTTGCCGGTTGACGGCGGATTTATACTGTGACGCCCGCGGACGCAGGCGCAAGCGGGCCTCCGCGGCCTTCCCCACAGATCGGGGCGCCGCGGAGACCAACCCCTGCGACAGGCCGGGCGAGGCAACCGGCTCCCGCGGAGGGCGAGCTGGTCGCCGCAGGTGACTATTGTGAGGAAACACATGAGCCAGTTGGCAATCGACGGCGGCACGCCGGTAAGAACGAGGCCCCTGCCGACGGTCGGCGACATCTCGGGGCGCGGGTTCGGCGAGGATGAGATCGCGAACCTGACTGATGTCATCAAGACCGGCAGGCTGTTCCGGCATGGCGGCAAATACGTCCAGCAGTTTGAGAAAGGATTTGCGCAGAAGCTGGGCGTCAAGCATGGGATCGCGTGCACGTCTGGCACCGCGGCGATCCATATCGCGCTCGGGGCAATCAACCCCGACTGCGGTCGCGAGATCATCACGGCGCCCATAACGGATATGGGCACGGTCGCGCCGATCCTGTTCCAGAACTGCATTCCGGTGTTCGCCGACCTGGACCCGGTTTTCTACACGATGCTCCCGGAGAGCATCGAATCGAAGATCAACGAAAAGACCGCGGCGATACTCGTCGTGCACCTTTTCGGACAGCCGTGCGACATGGACCCCATACTGGCAATTGCGCGCAAGCACAACTTGCCGGTGATAGAAGACTGCTGTCAGGCATATCTCACTCAGTACAAGGGCAGGCTCTCAGGCACGATGGGCGACATAGCCGCGTTCAGCCTGCAACAGTCCAAGCACATGACAGCCGGCGATGGCGGAATCGTGGTCACAAACGACGACAGCCTGGCCGAGCGAGCGTCCCTGTTCTCTGACAAGGGATGGCCGCGAACCGGCGACATAAGGGATTACGTCTTCCTCGGCCTCAACTACCGTATGAACGAGCTTACGGGAGCGGTAGCGGTCGCTCAGATGGGTAAGGTTGAGAGTGTGGTTGAGCGAAGACGAGCGGCGGCGGATATGCTCACCAGGCTCCTCGCCGATGCGCCGGGGGTGATTCCGCCCAGAGTCCGCGAGGGATGCAAACATTCCTGGTGGCTTTATCCGCTCACCATTGACGAGAACGTTGTGCCGGTCTCACCTGTGGACTTCGCGCGGGCGCTCGCCGCGGAGGGCATCGGCGCGGGTCACGGCTACATCGGCAAGCCGATTTATATGTCTCCGGCGCTGCAGGAGCCGGCCACCTACGGGTCCAGCAAGTGCCCATACTCGTGCCCGCGCTACGGTAAAGAACTCACCTACCGCCCGGACGACTGCCCAAACACACTTGAAATATTGAGAAAGATGATCACCATCCCGTGCAACGAGTTCTTCACCGAAGAGGACGTGAGGGACATCGCCGCCGCCGTCATCAAGGTCGCGAAGGCGTACGCCCGGGCTTAACAAGGAGCCTTCTATTATGCTGGAACTAGTGACCTGAGTAAAGGTCCTCGCGTGGCAGACAGGTTGTTGCGATAGAACGCAAACTCGGCATTTGCGTGGATGCTTGATCGTCCGGGGCATGCTGCCCCGGACGCAGGTCTTGCGGGCATAATGCCCGCTTCCTGCGGAGCAGGCGCGAGCGCCCGGGAGCTCGTCATCCTGAGCTTGGTTCAGGATCGATTCCAGTCGGCGCCCGGATGCTGAAACAAGTTCAATATGACGTGACTCCCGCGGAACTGAACTGTCTCCATATACTTTGCCGGGGAATCGCTGAAAACGCGCCTGTCACGACAGGCTAGAGGTTAGGAAAAGGGATAGCGAGCAGTGCTTATCATCGATTGCGACGCGCACTTCGGAAAACACCCGGGCGACGCCATAGATGCGTCGCTCAAGACACTCATCGAGCTCGAGACCGCTCAGGGCGTGAGCTGCGCTGCGGCATACTCACTGAAGGCACGGGCGTACGACGCTCGAGAAGGCAACGACGAGGCCCTGAAGGCTTCCCGAGAGCACCGTGAGATATTACCGGTCGCATCCGTTGACCCGCGCGGGTTCGATCGGGTAGAGACCGAAATCGAGCGGGTTGCCCAGCTGGGTTTCGTTGCAGTGAGGGTGTTCCCCGAGGCTCAGGGATGGGGGCTTGACTCCGTGCTCTTTTCACGAATTATCCGGGCTTGCGACGAGCACGCAATGCCGCTTATGCTCTCGGCAGATGCGCCGGGGAAAGCCTCGGTAGTAGCAAGACGCGCTGAAAATGCCGCCAATCCGATCATACTGCTCGGGGCCAACTACAACATTCAGGCCGAGGTTCTCTCGGCTGCCGCAGAAAGGCCCAATACGTTCGTCTCCACTCAGTATTTTGTGACGCCGGGCGCCCTCGAGCTGGCGGCGGAGGTGTTAGGCCCGGACAGGCTGGTGCTGGGAACCGGCGCGCCGGAGTCTACCGGCCGGCCGGCCATAAATGTGATCCTGGAGGCCGAACTGCCGGACAACGAGAAAGCCGCAATCCTAGGAGGCAACATTGCCCAACTGATAGCACCCCAGCTCGCCAAGCTCGGCCGCACACTCCCCGAAAGCGATATGTCCGCCTACGAAAGACAGCGAATTCGGGGACCGATTGTCGACGTGCACGGGCATCTGGGTCCCTGGCCTTTTCCGATGCGAGGATGGAGCGCGGCAGACCTCGTAAAACTTATGAAAAGACGCGGGATCGAAAAAGCGATAGTGTCAAGCACTAAGGCGATAGTTAACGACTTCGTCGAAGGCAATGCCGAGCTCGCTCGCGATATCGAGCCTCACCCCGAGCTTCTCGGATATGTAACAATCAACCCGAACTACCCGGAACAATCCGTCCGGGAGCTCGACCGGTATCTGAAGCTGCCGCAATTCGTCGGCGTGAAGTTCCACTGCGGGTACGCCGGGGTATCAATCGACAGCGAGCCACTGCGCAGGCTCTTGCCCCGCATTGCCGAGAAGAATGTCCCGATACTCGTCCACTGCTGGGGGCACGGCGAACCGACTAAGGTGCGCAGGATAGCTCAGGAGTTTCCGCAAATCAGTTTCGTGATGGGACACGGCGGGGTAACCGCCTGGGTGGAAGCCATCGATGTACTCAGAGCAACGTCGAACGTTTACACCGAGTTTTCGTCCAGCCGGGCGGATCGCGGGCGCGTGAGGGCTACCATCGACGAAGTCGGCTGCGGCAGAATCCTCTTCGGCAGCGATCTCGGTCTGTTCGATCCTGCTTACGACCTTGGCGTATATGAGGAAGCCGACCTCACGGCGCCCGAGCGCCGGGCGATCATGTGCGATAACGCCAGGCGCCTGTTTCGGATTTGTTAACCAGTCGGTAGAGTCGCTGAAAACACGCCTACCGCAGCAGCCTGCGGCGCCGGGGCGGGGGGACGGATCGGCCACAGTTATCTGACCGATGGAAACACAAACCCTGGACATACCGGTTGTATGGCCGGAATACTACGAGGACTGCGAGCAGTGCCTTGAACGTCTCAAGGAGGCGCTGGAATGCCTGCACGGAATGCGCAGCGTCAACATCCAGCCGGACCGTCGAACACTGGAAGTCTCCTACGCAAAGGACCTGCTTACGTTCGAAACAATCAGGGAAACCGCTCG
>JBMFPI010000136.1:0-8866 GCA_049969195.1 Armatimonadota bacterium | reverse complement strand
CTCGCGGTAACGCCCCGCCTGCGGACGCTCGTAGCGGAAGATCCTGCCGATGTAGTACATCTTGGTGACCGGTAGGCTCGCGGCCAGGTTGTGTTCAACGTATGCGCGAATCGCGGGCGCGGTCCCCTCCGGCCTGAGCGTGATGCTGCGGTCGCCTCGGTCCTTGAAGGTGTACATCTCCTTTGAGACCACGTCGGTGGTCTCACCGAGGTTCCGGGTAAAAAGCTCTGTATGCTCGAAGGTCGGCGTGCGCACCTCGCGGTAGCCGAAGAGCGCGCAGGCTTGTCTGAACCTCGACTCGACATATTCCCATTTCGGCGACTCCGCCGGCAGGACATCGGCGGTTCCGCGCGGTGCGGTATACCTGGGCACGGCAGCTCCTGAACAACAGACCCGTGGGACAAACAAGATTGGGGCGAGGAAAGCACCAGCGTTCCTCGCCGCAGCCAATATTCTAGAACAGGCGCACACTCGCTGTCAAACAGGAGATCGGCCTCCCGCAGGTCGTTGCGATAGCTGATCGTCCGAGGCATGCTGCTGCTCCGAACGCAGGTGTAGCGGGCATCTCACCCGCTGCTAAGGTGCTTCGGGAACGGCTCTGCGCATATTGGCTCACATTGCCTCCGTGGCTGGCGGACCTGAGTTCCCGAAACGTAGCAGACCCCTCAACCCCCGCCCTCTCGTAAAGAAAGAGGAGGGCGAACCCTCACCCGAGGCCTCTCCCGTAAAGGTAGAGTGGGGTGTGACAGAATCCAGACCCAGCGTTCTCGGCGGTTGGAGGCTCCTCAACTAGGCGGGAGAATCGCCGAAAACGCGCCCGTCGCAACGACCTTGGTATCAGTCTACTCTTACAGGCGCAAACGCCTACGAGCCCCTCATCCTGAACTCGATTCAGGATTCATCCATTCGCCGCGCGAATGCTGAAACAGGTTCAGCGTGACGCGGTTTCAGCGGAACTAAACTCTCTCTGCGGCGCGGGCGTATTGCAAGCTCTCCGCAAAGCCGTTATAATGACGCGTGAGCTTTTTGGCTGGCGGTTCTGATCACAATCCAATCGATCCAGGAGGCCTCGGAAGATACCATGAAGATCGGCGTGTTCACCGCACTTTTCGGACAGAAGTCCCTTGAAGAGACTCTAGATTACGTCGCGAACGCCGGTGTCGAGATGGTTGAGCTGGGCACCGGAAACTACCCGGGCTGCCCGCACTGTGATCCCGACAAGCTGCTCGGTAATAAGGCGGAACAGAAGAAACTGCTTAAGGCCGTCGAGTCGCGCGGTCTCGCCATCAGCGCCCTGTCCTGCCACGGAAACCCGCTGCATCCGGACAAGAATTTCGCCAAAGCCAACCACGAGGTCCATCGTAAGACGGTCCAGCTTGCGAAGGAGCTCGGGGTAGGTGTGGTCATCAACTTTTCTGGCTGTCCCGGGGACGGCCCGAAAGCCACCAAGCCGAACTGGGTCACGTGCGCCTGGCCGCCCGACTACGCGGAGATCCTCGAGTGGCAGTGGAACGAAGTGGTGATCCCGTACTGGAAAGAAGAAGCCAAGTTTGCAAAGCAGAACAAGGTCAAGATCGCGTTCGAGATGCATCCGGGGTTCTGCGTCTACAACGTTGACACGATGCTCAAGCTCCGCAATGCCTGCGGTGAGACGCTCGGGTGCAATTTCGATCCCAGCCACCTGTTCTGGAACGGGGTAGATCCCTGTGCGGCCATCCGCAAACTCGGCGACGCGATCTTCCATGTTCACGCCAAGGATTGCAAGATCGACCCGTTCAACACTTCGGTGAACGGCTGCAACGACACCAAACCCTACGGTGACGAGATCAATCGAAGCTGGATTTTCCGCACAGTAGGCTACGGCCACAGCTACGAAACGTGGAAAGATATCGTCAGCACACTCAAGCTCGTCGGCTATGATTTTGTCCTGTCGATCGAGCACGAGGACAGCCTGATGTCGGTCAACGAGGGCTTCCAGAAGGCGGTTGCATTCCTGAAGGAAGTGGTGATCTCGGAGCAGGCCGGCGCGATGTGGTGGGCGTAGGATGGACAAATGGGTCTTTCTGAACGGTGAATATGTGCCGTGCGAAGAAGCGCACGTCCACATATACGACCACGGGTTCCTGTACGGGGATGGGGCCTTTGAGGGCATAAGGTCATATAACGGCCGCGCTTTCAAGCTCCGGGAGCACATCGAGCGGCTTTACAACTCGCTCAAAGCTCTCTGGATCGAGCTGCCGTACGGTCCTGAGCAGTTTGCCGCCAACGTCAACGAACTGCTCAAGCGGAACAACGTGACCGACGGATATATCCGCGTCACAGTAACGCGCGGCGTAGCTCTGGGGCTTGATCCGAAGAACATCTCCACTCCGCCGACGGTAGTGATCTCCACCGACAAACTCTCGCTGTATCCGAAGTCGATGTACGAGAACGGGCTGGAGGTCGTGACGGTCGCGACCCGCGTGGCCAATCCCCAGGTGCTGGAACCGCGGATCAAGTCGCTTGGCAAGTACCTTTGTAACATCCAGGCGAAAATAGAAGCGAACCAGGTCGGAGCCGGCGAAGGCCTGATGCTCACCGAGGACGGCTACGTGGCCGAGTGCACGGGCGACAACGTTTTCTTCGCCAAGCGCGGAGTCGTGTATACACCCCCTGCGTTCCTCGGCATTCTCGAAGGCATCACTCGCCAAACAGCCATGGACCTGCTGGCCGGGCTTGGGATCCAGGCGGTCGAAAAAGTGTTCACGCGCTTCGATTTGTACACCGCTGACGAGTCGTTCTTGACGGGCACGGCGGCCGAGGTCATCCCGATGGTCAAGCTCGATGATCGAAAAATAGGCGACGGCAGGCCCGGCCCGATCACAAAGAAGCTCGAGAAAGCATTCCGCGAGTATATCAAGTCAGGCGAGTGGTAGGCCGCGCCGAGGTCCTCAAGATGTCATTGCGACAGAAGGCAGACCGAGCGTTTTCGGCGATTCGATGTTCCTCAGCCAAGCGGTAGAATCGCCGAAAACGCGTCTACCGCAACAGTCTGATACGGACAGGTAGATTCGTGTGAATTCAGTCTTGCGGGCGCAAATGCCCGGGACACCGTCATCCTGAACTTGATTCAGGATCGATTCCCGCGGAACCGAATCGTCTTGTAGATTCTTGTATATGGTGTGCAGGAAATAGATGACTGACACCACCTGCGAAGTGTGTCGCTCCCGCCCGGCGAGGCTGACCGTCGTTCGCCGCCGGGGTGGTGACATCCTGCGAACGTTGGTGTGCTCCGAGTGTGCCGGCCACCACGCGCGCCTTTACGTCGGCTCGGGCGTTGACCTCCGCAAGTTTCTCGATAGGCTCCAGTCGCATAGCGCTGGCCGTTCCGGTGCCGAGAACACATGCCCTTTGTGCGGCGCGTCGCAGACGGAGATCGTCACTGAAGGTCGGCCTGGTTGCTGCCTGTGTTACGAGCATTTTCAAGCCCGGTTTAATGATCTGATCCGGCAAGCTCAGAATCGGACGCGCCACGTTGGCAAGACGCCTGACCTATGAAGTCCCGCACTGCCGTTCTTCCTGACTGGATCTCCGGAGCCGGACCGGAGGCCGACATCGTCCTTTCCACCCGCGCCCGACTTGCCCGCGGTCTCGCGGGCTTTCCGTTTCCGGAACGTGCTTCCTCTGACGACCTCGCAGCGGTGGCGCGCGCTGTGCTCGGCGCTTGCGCAGGACTTACGTCGAGGTTTCCGGGGCTGAGATCGCTTCGCGTGGAGCGGTTAGATGCTGCTCAACGCAGCTTCCTGCTCGACGCGCGCGTCGCCAGCGCACAGCATATCTCCGGCGGCGAGGGACGGATCGTGATTGCGGATCCGGGCGGCAGACTGTCCATAATGGTGAACGAGGAGGACCACATCCGATTGCAGGCAATCCTTGCCGGCCTAGCCCCGCACGAGGCCTGGGAGCTGGTTAACTGGGCGGATGATGTGCTGGCCCAGAAGCTCGACTACGGTTTTTCAGAACGGTATGGCTATCTGACGGCGAGCCTCTCAAATGTCGGCACCGGCCTGAGGATTTCGGCGATGATGCACCTGGCAGGTTTGGCGATGACACAGCGGCTGGCCGAGCACCTGCGCGCGGCCTCCGACCTCGGGGTGTCGGTGAGAGGAGCGTTCGGCGAGGGGAGCAGCGCGGCGGGCGACCTGTACCAGGTGTCTAACGAGGGTACTCTGGGCATGCCAGAGAGCGAGATTGTTGAAAGAGTTCGGTCCGTGGGGCAGCATCTCCTTGATGCGGAGCGGCACGCGCGCCGGGAACTCTTGGAGGAACAGGGCAGGAGGCTCAGTGATGCGGCGAAACGCGCCGTCGATAAGCTATCGAGCTCAATGTCTATCACGTCGGCCGAAGCACTGGTGTGCATATCGCATCTGCGGCTTGCTGTTGCGCTGGGGCTTGTCGAGGGCTGCAGCCTATCCCTGGTAAACCAGTTGATGGTGGCCGTGCAGGCGGCGGCGGGCGATGGCGGCGGAGCGAATATAGAGCGAGCGGCATCGCTCAGACGGCTATCGAAAACGCTCCGCTTGGGCCGGTAGAATGTCTGCCTTAATTTGTTAAGATCATCGCACCTCCACACAGGGGCCGAATGCTGGTATAATGGAATTGAAGAACACTCCTGCTGAGCGGGGCGTCAAAGATACAGGCGAGCGATAGTGCTGCCTGCGTGCAAAGGGGGGGTAGAGATTATGTGGCAGCGGTTCACTGAGCGGGCGCGGAGAGTAGTATTCTTCGCCCAGGAAGAGGCCGGCAGGCTTGGAGAGAACTACGTCTCGACCGAGCACCTGCTGCTCGGCCTGGTGCGGGAAAATGACAGCGTCGCGGCAAGGATACTTGACCGCATGGGTGTGAGCCTCGGCAGAATTCGGTCGGAGATCGAACGCCAGGTTACTCGAGGCGACGGCCGGCTGGGTCAGGACATGCAGCTTACTCCCAGGGCAAAGCGCGTCATCGACCTTGCCTACGACGAGGCTCGCAACCTCAACAACAACTACATCGGAACCGAACACCTGCTTCTTGGCCTGATCCGAGAGGGCGAAGGCCTCGCAGGACGCGTCCTGCAGAAGCTGGGCGTCGATCTTGAACGCACCAGAAAAGAGGTCATGAACCTGCAGGACGGCGATCAAGCGTCGGCCCCCGCTGCTCGCACGCGCTCGAGGACGCCCACGCTGGACGAATTCGGTCGCGACTATACTGAACTCGCCCGCCAGGATAAGCTCGACCCGTGTATCGGTCGGGACAACGAGATCGAGCGAGTCATACAGATTCTCTCGCGCCGCACCAAGAACAACCCCTGTCTTATCGGTGAGCCAGGCGTTGGCAAGACCGCTATCGCCGAAGGTCTGGCGCAGCGGATCGTCACCGGCGACACCCCCGAGACCCTAAAGGACAAGCGCATTGTCGCGCTCGACCTGGCCGGGCTCGTTGCGGGAACGAAATACCGCGGCGAGTTTGAGGAGCGTATGAAGCGCGTGATGGACGAAGTCCGGAAGGCCGCCGGCGAGGTTATTCTCTTCATCGATGAGCTGCACACACTCGTCGGCGCGGGCGCCGCGGAGGGCGCGATAGACGCGTCCAACATACTCAAGCCCGCGCTCGCGCGGGGCGAGCTCCAGTGCATCGGCGCTACTACGATGGACGAGTACCGCAAGTACATCGAGCGCGATGCCGCGCTAGAGCGGCGCTTCCAGCCTATCCAGGTGCGTGAGCCATCCATTGAGGAGACAATCGAGATACTGCGCGGCCTGCGCGAGCGCTACGAAAAGCATCACTCAGTCACTATCGACGAATCCGCGCTGGTCTCCGCCGCGCAGCTTTCGTCCAGATACATCACCGACCGCGCCCTGCCCGACAAGGCAATCGATCTGATCGACGAGGCGGCTTCTAGAGTGAGGCTGCGCCTTGCGATGCCGCCGCTTGAGTTGCGGACTGCCAAGCAGGAACTCGCCAGGGTGCAGGCTGAGCTTGTGTCGGTTCCGTCCGGGTCCAATTACGACCGCGCTCCGGAACTCCGAGCTCAGGAGCAAGAGCTGACCGAAAAAGTGGCCGAGCTCGAACGTCGGTGGCAAGAAGAACGACAGAGAATGTCCACCGTGGTGAGCGAGGAGGAAATCGCTCACATCGTCTACTCCTGGACCGGCATTCCCGTCTCTAGGCTCGTTGAGGGCGAGACAGCCAAACTGCTCAAGATGGAGGACGTGCTCCACGGCCGACTTATCGGCCAGCACGATGCGGTCGTCGCTGTCTCGAAAGCCATCAGGCGGGCGCGCTCGGGTATGAAGGACCCCAAGAGGCCGATGGGCAGCTTCATCTTCCTCGGGCCTACCGGTGTCGGCAAGACGGAACTTGCGCGGGCGCTTGCGGCGTTCCTGTTTGAGACCGAGGACGCCCTCATCAGAATTGACATGTCTGAGTATATGGAGCGGTTCGCGGTCTCCAGACTGGTTGGCGCACCGCCGGGGTACGTAGGTTACGATGAAGGCGGTCAGCTCACCGAGGCCGTTCGTCGAAGGCCCTACTCGGTGATATTGCTCGACGAGATCGAGAAGGCCCATCCGGAGGTATTCAACATCCTGCTGCAGGTTATGGAGGACGGGCGGCTCACGGACTCGCAGGGCCGGATCGTTGACTTCAAAAACACGATCATCATTATGACCTCCAACATCGGTGCCCAATCGATAACAAGCGGTCCGGGAATCGGCTTCCGCGAGCTCAAGAGCGAGAGTGAGACCCAGCGCAGCTACGAGAGCATGAAGAACCGGATCATGGATGAGATGAAACGCACGTTCAGGCCGGAGTTTCTGAACCGGGTGGACGAGGTCATAGTCTTCCATCAGCTCACCATGGACGAGATCCTGCAGATCGTGGACCTGATGCTTGATCGCGTGAGGCAGCAGATGTCGCATCAGGGGATGGACCTCGAGGTGACGCAGGAGGTGCGCGAGCTGCTTGCCCACGAAGGTTTCGATCCGCAGTTCGGGGCGAGGCCGCTGAGGAGGGCGGTGCAGCGCCTCATTGAGGACCCGCTGGCCGAGGAGATACTCCTGGGGCGGTTTACCGCGGGCGATACGATACGGGTGGAAGTCGAAGACGGCAAGATCTTTTTCTCCAAGTCGGCCGATATTCCGCCGGTTCCCGTGGAGTCCCAATCCACATAAGACGTCGATAGAGCCGATTGGTTGAGGCCCTAAAGAGGGGCGGGCTCGGTGGACCTGTGAATTGAGCTTGTTTGGATAGGACGCAAACGCAGCGTTTTCGACGGTTTGACGCTGCTCGACTGAGCTGGAGAATCGTCGAAGACGCACATATCGGAACATCCCACGCGTTTATCAGCTTAGTCTTGCAGGCGCCACCACCCGGGACTGCGTCATCCTGAACCTGATTCAGGATCCATCCCTTCGGCGACTGGATGCTGAGGCAAGCTCAGCACGACGTGATTCCTGCGGATCCCACCTCTTTCCGCGTACTTCAAGTTTGACACGATCTCCGTTTCGGCGTATACTAAAAGTGACTAGGAAGGAGGTGGTGACTATAATGCTAGATAGTCAACGAGGTGACCGCGAGGGCTAGTGTTTTAGCCTGTGGTCGGTTCGACCACCCTGGTCATGAATGCGATGCCCTCATGCGGGTAGCCTCAACTACTCGCAAGGGTAGGAACGATGCGGCCGCCGCTGCCTGTCAGGGGTGGCCGCATATTTATACTTCAAACACACCGCAAGATGCCGCAAAAAGCTCTTCAAGAATGGACCTCCCGCGTGGAAAGAACATTTCAAAACCCCAGCAGAGCGAATTTGAACGCAACGGGGATCGAGCACGTATCTATCATGCAGGTAGCCAGGCGTGCTCGGTCACAGCAGAACATAATCATACAGCCGTTCGACGGGGCATGCCGGCAGACAATATACAGACTGTCAGGGGTCCGGGTGTTCCGTCAAGCACTGATCCCGGCGCAGGGGCGCTGGTCGGTGCTTGAGTTGTAATGTCGGCGGATCGAGGAGTGATGTCCGATGCAAGCCGAAAGAGAAGTTATACTGACGGCCCGCGGCCTCAAGAAAATCGAAGAGGAACTGGATCAGCTCCGAACCGTTCATCGCAAGCGAGTTGCAGATCGAATACGCGAGTCTATGCACTTCGGGGAGATGGGCGAAAACTCCGAGTTCGAAGACGCGAAGAACGAGCAGGCCTTCGTGGAAGGCCGCATAGAAGAGCTAAGGGAGATTCTTGCGATGGCAAGAGTCATCGACAGTGAAGATGTGCTTACCGACAGCGTCGGAATAGGATCTGTGGTAAGGGTCAAGGACCTCGACACCGCAGACGAATGGGAGTGGCACATTGTCGGCACCGTCGAAGCCGATCCTGCCGAGAACCGAATCTCCAACGAGTCGCCCGTGGGCAAAGCGTTGATGAACCTCAAGGTGGGGGATGTAGCTGTGGTCGAGATCCCCGCAGGAATAGCCAGATACGAGATACTGGGCATTCGCAAGTAGCTTATCCAGTGCCTGACAAGAGGAATACCGCGGACGGGAAGCGAACCATACCCTGCGAGGCATATACTCGCAGGGTTTTCTTTAAGTGCCTCGGCTATCTTGTCCCGTGCGAACCCGGGAGCGCTGCCGCGATTCTTCGCCCGGCAAGTAATCATCGCAATCTCAAGGAGTGAATGTTGGAGGACCATCGACTCCCAGAAGAAGAACTGATTCAGACCCGACTCGAGAAGCTGCGAAAGCTGCGGGAGATGGGCAAAGATCCGTTCGCCGTCGAACGCTACGAGCGGCGATGCACGCTGAGGCTCGGCGATGCCGAGAGATCGGTCGAACCTTACAGCACCGACGTG
>JBMFPI010000135.1:0-8877 GCA_049969195.1 Armatimonadota bacterium | reverse complement strand
CAACCAGGCTAAGGACCAGGCGGACCCGACCAACAAGGAGCCGATCATTTTTACCGCCGTGTTCAGTAAGGAAGTCGAGGACTTTACCGCGGCAGACGTCGTTGTATCCGGCACCGCGGGCGGGACCAAGACCGTAGTCGTCGACCCGCCGACGGGGCCTGCCGCGGAGTACACCATCGCGATAATGGGAATGACTACGACCGGCACTGTTATCGCCTCGGTTCCAGCGAACGTTGTGCATGATAGCGCAGGCAACAGTAACGACGCGTCGCTTTCGAACGATAACGTTGTGCTCTTCGACGCCGAGGGGCCGTCGGTCACTATCAACCAGGCCGCCTCGCAGTCAGACCCGACCAACCAATCGACAGTTCGGTTCACGGCTGTCTTCAGCGAAGCTGTGACCGGCTTCGACGCGACAGACGTTGTGGTCACGGTCTCGCCGTCTGTGACTCCTACGGTGAATGTGATCCCGGGTGGGGATCAGATGACCTATACGATCGTGGTCGGCGGTCTTACCACGCCGCAGGGCGGAGTGCTGTCATGCACGGTAACTGCCGCTATCCCGGCCGGCATATGCCAGGACGCGGCCGGCAACCTCAACCAAGCCTCTACTTCGACCGACAACCAGGTTACGGTTGACGGCGGCATTCCGGTGGTGTCGATTTGTCAGGCTTCGGGCCAGGCCGACCCGACCAACGTCTCACCAATAGCCTTCCAGGTTCAGTTCAACGAGCCCGTAGTCGGCTTTACCGCAGATGACGTAATTATCTCGGGCACCGCAGGCGGCACCATTACCAAGACCGTCCGGGATGACGGCGGCGGCAACTACACCGTCTTCGTAAGCGGTATGACCTGCCCGCCGGGCTCCACCCTGCCCGGAACTGTGATCGCAAGGATACTGGCTGATGCGGCGACCGACCTCGCCGGCAATCCGAGTCTGTCCTCGGACAGCCTGCCGTGTGACAATCAGGTCTCTTTCGATAACCTAGGCCCCGCCGTGACTGTGGAGCAGGCATCTGATCAGCCCGACTCGACGTGGGTCAACGAGGCCAGGTTCAAGGTCACGTTCGCGGAGCCTGTTTCGGACTTCACTGCTGAGGACGTAGCTCTCGGCGGGAGCGTCGGATTCGCAGGCGATCCGATTGTGACCGTTGCCAACCAGGGTGGGGGCAATACAGTCTTCGAGGTTACCGTAAAGGGCTTCGATTACTCTAGGCCCGGCAGCGTCACTGTTTCCGTTCCTGCCGGTGTCGCTCACGACAGCGCGGGTAACGGCAACCTCGCATCGACCGGCGTGGACAACTCTGTGGTCTTCTTCCCCGAACAGTGCTCGGCCGATACGCTCAAGGACATACCCGATGGCGACTCGGATGGGGTGACTTCGGTTCTGGATCTCTCTGGTTTCTCCGGCAAGATCCTTAGCGTTGGCGTGGTCGTTGACATCCTGCACGACTACGACGCCGACCTCAAAGCGACCCTGATCTCGCCCGCCGGCACCAGAGTGTTGTTGTTCCAGGGTGTTGGCGGCGGCGGCCAGAACTTCACGGCTACGCTGATTGCCGACGAAGCCCCGGTCTCCATAACAGCTGGCTCCGCACCGTTCAGCGACTCCGCAGGATACCGTCCGATGAGTCCGCTTTCTGTGCTGAAGAACGAGGACATAACTGGCGTGTGGAAGCTTGAACTGGTGGATATGAACGTCGGCAGCACGGGCAAGCTGGTCTCGTGGTGTCTGCGGATCAGTATTGCTGATACAGAGCCTCCGAGCGCTACGATTACGGCTCCGAGCGGGCCGACGTGCGTGACGCCGCTGGAGTTCGCGGTGAAGTTCAGTGAGCCCGTGGTTGGCCTTGCGGCAGACCAGTTTGTCGTCACGAACGGTACCGCGACAGGCCTTTCAGGCACAGGGGCTGACTACAGCCTGGAGGTGGAGCCGGCGGGAGATGGCAAGATTGATGTCACGCTGCCCGCTCGGACCGCGCACGATACGTGCGGCAATTATAATGCCAATCCTGCGAAGGCCTCTTTCACCTACGACGGGCCCCCCAGGGTTAGCATCGACCAGGCTACCTCCCAGCCCGATCCGACCGCCTTGGCCCCCGTGAACTTCACGGTTCACTTCCACGACAGCACAGGCGCTGCCAAGCCCGTCACCGGATTCGGTGCCGACGGTGTCATCGTCACCGGCACGGCGTTCGGACCGGGTGCGGTGCCCGTTGTGGTCGTCACCGGGAGCGGGGACACCTACAACGTGGCGGTCAGCGGTATGGACCGATCGGGGACGGTGATCGCCACCGTTCCCGCGGGGGTGGCGACTTCGGCCAATGGTTGTCTGAACCTGGCTTCCACGAGCACGGACAACACGGTGGACTATGATATCACACCGGTTACTGTGACGATCAACGTAGCTCCGGGGCAGGCAGACCCAACCACGGTTCAGCCGATCAGCTACGTAGTGCAATTCAGCAAACCGGTATCCGACTTTGCTGCGGGCGATGTCGTGGTCACCGGAACGGCCGGGGGCACAAAAACCGTGTCGGTCACCGGCAGCGGCACGGATTACACCGTTAAGGTCAGCGGTTTGACCAGTTCGGGTTATGTGGAGGCTTCGATTCCTGCCGGCGTGGCACACGACGCGTTGGGTAACCCGAATATAGCCTCCACGAGCACCAAGAACCGCGTCTGGTTCGACGATCTTACGAACCCCAAGGTGACCGTAGTGGTGGCCGCGGGACAGCCCGACCCGGCCAAGGATGAGCCAGTTAACTTTACCGTTACCTTCAACAAAGTCGTTACCGGTTTCGGCGACGATCCGGGCGATGTGAACGTCGGCGGCACGGCGTTCGGGACAGGCGCCGTCAAGAGCGTCGAATTTGAGGAGCAGAACGGGTCGTGGAACGTTGCCGTGAGCGGTATGACGGGTCCGGGCACTGTGACTCTTTCCGTGCCTGCAGGCGTGGCGTGTGATCCCGGCGGCAAGTGCAACGATGCCTCCAACGTTGCGGAAGTCGCGTTCGACAATGTGCGCCCGACAGTCACGATCAATCAGGCCGCCGGACAGCCGGACCCGACCGCAGCCAGCGTGATCAATTTCACGGTCGAGTTCAGCGAGCCGGTCAGTGACTTCACAGACGAGGATGTAACGATCACTGGCACGGCCTTCGGCGAAGGTTCTACGAAGACAGCGGTTGTCACGGGCGGGCCGGCTATCTACAACGTCGCCGTGAGCGGGATGAACACGACTGGGACGGTATTTGCCGCTGTTCCCGAAAATGCGGCTTTCGACGCAGCCGGCAATGGCAACGAGGCGTCCACCAGCACGGACAACTCTGTGATGTACGACATGCCCCCGCTGGTCACCATAGACCAGGCCGCTGGGCAGGCCGACCCGACAAACGCGAGCCCAATCAGGTTTACGGTGGTGTTCAGCGAACCGGTTGTCGGATTCGGACCTAGCAGCGTGCAGGTCTCCGGGACGGCGTTTGGGAGCGGTTCGGTGAAAAGGGTTTTGGTCAAGGGCACAGGCCCCACATACACGATCGAGGTCAGCGGGATGAATCAATCGGGCACGGTGGTCGCCGTGATCCCCGCGGGTGTGGTGCAGGACTACGTGGGTGTTTACAACCTGGCCTCCACAAGCACAGACAATACCGTAAGCTTCGACATAACCCGCCCGACAGTGACAGTTGAGAAAGCCGCCGGCCAGACCGATCCGACGAAAGACCCCGTAATCAACTTTACGGCCGTGTTCAGCAAGCCTGTTGTGGACTTCACGGACGCTGCCGTGACAGTCACCGGCACGGCGTTCGGTGGGGGTGCGACAAAGACCGTGACGGTTACCGGAATCGGGACCACATACAACATTGCCGTGAGCGGCATGAACGCAACCGGAACCGTTGTCGTCTCGATAGGCGCGGGCGCGGTCCACGACGCCGTCGGTAACGGCAACGAGGCTTCTACCAGCACCGACAACGTTGTTGATTACGACATAACCGGTCCGAGCGTCACCGTGAACCAGGCCGCCGGACAGAGCGATCCGACCAATGCTTCGCCGATCAATTTCACGGTGGTGTTCAGCGAGCCGGTCTCTGACTTTACCTCGGAGGACGTTACCATCGGCGGAACGGCGGGCGCCACGACTGCAGAGGTGACCGGCAGCGGAACGACTTACAACGTGGCCGTCAGCGGGATGACCTCGGCGGGTACCGTAGTGGTTTCGGTCGCCGAATCAGTTGCGCACGATTCGGTTGGCAACCCCAATTCGGCTTCGACTTCAACCGACAACACTGTGGCGTTCGATGACACCGCGCTTACTGTGACGATCAATCAAGCATCGGCGCAGGCTGATCCGACCAGGGACCTGCCGATCAACTTCACCGTGGTGTTTAGCAAGCCTGTAAAAGACTTCACCTCGGCGGACGTGACCATTTCCGGCACTGCCGGCGGCACTAAGAGTGTGACCGTCACCGGGAGTGGGACTACATACAACGTTGCCGTAACCGGTATGGACGCGACCGGCACGGTAGTAGCCTCGATTGAGGCCGGAAAGGCTCACGACAGCGCGGGCAATCCCAACGAGGAGTCAACGTCTGCCGACAACAGCGTGACTTACGATATCACGCCGCCAACGATTGCCATTACGAGGCCGACCGACCAGGATTCGTGCGTCTGGAACTGTGATACGTTCAAGATCGGCGGAACAGCGGACGACGGCGTTTCGCTCGCGGCAGTAACCTGGCAAACCGGCGCCGGCGAAGGCGGGATCTGCACCGGTACGACTACCTGGAGTGCGTCGGGAATCAGTATCAGTTCGGGGGACACGGTTACCGTAACGGCGATGGATGCCGCCGGAAACACGGCTTCAGACTCCATCGATGTGACTGTTACCCCGGCGCTGCCGGAGCAGGGCGATTGGACAAGGCTGGCGATGGTGTCTGTGCCGATCACGCCCTTTGACGAGGATCCCAAGCAGGTGGTCGGGTTTTACTCGGACTACTGGGTGAGTTATGATCCGAACGCGGCCAACTACCTCAGATATCCAGATCCCAGGACCTGGTTTACGCCTGTTTCTAGCGCGCCGGGCCGCGGGTTCTGGGCCGGATTCGTTGGGGCGAACACGGTTACTCCAGCTGGTATGGTGCCCGACCAGACTCAGCCGGCTACGATACACCTGCTACCCGGTTGGAACCTGATTGGTCAGCCATTCATCAATCCCGTGCCGTGGACGATGAATGGGATCAAGGTGAGAATCGGGTCTCAGGAAAAAACGCTGGCCCAGGCCAGGGACGCGGGCTGGGTCAGGGACTACGCGTGGGGGTGGCAGCCGGACGCTTCCGGCGGAGCTTACTACCTGGTGTGCGACCCGTCTGTGATCCCGGCGGCAGTCGGCGAGCTGAAACCGTGGAGAGCTTACTGGTTCAAGGCACTAGTCGAGTGCGACCTGGTGCTGCCGGCGCCGTAAGAAAGCTACCGCGCAAAGGATCGAAAACTCTACAGATGAGGTCGTTGCGATAGAACGTAAACCGGGCGTTTTCGGCGACTCGACGCTACTCAACCAAGCATGAGAATCGCCGAAAACGCGTCTGTCGCAACAGCCTGATAGATACCCCGAGGGGTGGGCGCGTCAGCGGCGCCGGCTAGGTGATGCTGAACGCGTCTTCGGCGGTTCCGAAAGGGAAATGCAAATGCTATTATTAAGCTCAATTGGCAAAGGCAGCAGGTATGCCGCGGTTGCCGCGGCAGCGGCCCTTGCGGTGTTGCTCGCGGGTTGCGGCGGTGGCGGCGGCGGAGGCGGCACCACTGCCGACGTCACGCCCCCAATGGTTCGTGTCAGCACCTACACGCGGCTTCTGCCAGCCACCGGGGGTACGGCCAGCATAGATGCAGTAGCTGATGACAACGTCGGCATAGATAGAGTCGAAGTCAGAATTACCACACCCGACGGAAACACGGTTACGCTCGTTGCGGCGGCGACCGGTCGAGGCGTCTACACAGCTTCTTTTGTCGCGCCGGCCAATCTGGGCACGACGGCGATGGTCTACAAGTTCAAAATATACGCCACGGATACCTCGGGCAACACCGCCTTCGACGGCGAGTACTCATTCCAGGTTGCTTCGCCGGATAGCCCGCCTCCGCCTCCGCCGTTTTCGATCTAGCGGCCAATCAGGGGCACGCCGGCTTTGTCTGGCGGCCGTTGCGATAGGCATGCTTTTCCGATGTGTGGTTTCCTCGGTCGGTTGATAAGCGTCGAGTCGCCGAAGAGGTCGGGTTTGCATTCCGTGGCAGCAACCTCGCTCTATCTGCTTCGAGAGGCCGGTTGGCTCGGCGCTAATTCGGAGGCCGCAGAGAGGCTCGCCTGGAAGAGAATACCTCAAAGCGGATAGCTTCGAACGAGAGCCGCTGTTGGGTTGGACGTAGGGCCTGAAGCGTTTGATCAGCGGTCACAACGAACTATGGCGCCCCGGACTGTCGTCCGGGGCGCCATTGAACCATGTGTCGTACGGCAGGCCCGCGCCGCACGACGGCACCGGATCGTGACTAGTCCAGCAGCAGGCCTCTCGCGGTCGCGGCAAGCCACCAGTCAGTCAGCAGAACACTGCCAACCGGAACCTGGTCGCTGTTCACGATACCCCATGCGTTGGGGCACGGTCCGGGGCACGGCGCTCCGGGGCAAACAAGGCAGGGATCCTGGCATGAATCGTCATCCAGGAGCCGCTCAAGTGCTGCGGCCTTGTCGCAGGCCTTGTTCCACCAGAGAATCTTCTTCACCGGGTCAGTCTCGGCAGCCCACTTAGCCAGCCATCCGGTTACGCCTAGGTCAAGTGTCCCGAGCTGAGCCGAGCCCTTCTGATCGAGGAGCCAGAGGATCTTCTGGAGCTCGTACGGAGGCACAGCAAACAGCTCGCACTGGCCGGCAGGCATTCTGGCGAAGTAAAGCAGGCGCTGCCTGAAGTTCGAGAAGTCGGGGGCCGCCCATTCGACTTTCCAGTGATACTTCTCCTGGTGAATCCTGGTGGTCCGTCCGGAGTAATCGGCAATGCCGGGTGTGCAGTGGTAGACGATGGTCAGGATGAACTCCGTGCCATCGGTTTCGTACAGCAGAGGCCAGCAGAGGTTTATGCAGCTCGTGGCTACCTTCCAACCCTGCTGCAGGACAACTTCGTTGCCCCATACCAGGCCGCACGCACCCTTGCGGGGACCGCGGATCTTCTTGAGTTCGGCGGCCTGCATGATCACCTTAACCGACGACGGAGGCTTTCGCCACTAGAAGCTGCTCTGGGTCCAGTCGTACTCCCAGGCCTGCTGTCCGGTCGCTGGGTCGATGATAGGCTGACCGTAGTCGTCGACCAGGTTCTTGCGGGCTACGTCGATGCAGAAGACGTTTGGAAGAGAGGTAGCGCTCGTTGGGTCAAACGGCTTCAGCACTCCCTTGTCGAAGTGCCAGAACCCTTGAGCATCCTTGTACGGAGAAAATGCCGCTGCTGCAAGCGGCAGGCAAATAGCCGCCACCATAAGTGTCAGCAACAATGCTCGTTTCATTTTTCTAGTGCTCCTTTTCAGTCTGTTCGGGTTGATACGTGGACCAAGTGTCCAGTAAGTGCTTTTGCTAGCTTCACCTGTCACTTCTCGGCCGGCAAGCACCAGGCCGACCTTCCACACACACCCCCGGGGAAGGCATACCACTCGCTTCCCTGCCTGGCCCATCCGAATACCCCGGGCCACGAATCAGAGCCTATTTCCGTCCGCTTACCACCCCCTCTTCTAACGCCCTTCGTTACTGCGCTGTCCGCGGTGTCCGGGCGTACCCCCGCGGATTCTGTTTGCTGCAGTGCATCCGCCGCTGGCGTCGTCTACGAACGAGCTCTACCGTGGCCTGCCGGTGACCCCGTGGCAGTGCTGCATCTGCAGTACCACAGAGTATATTCTGTGAATACCCATTTGTCAAGTCCGTAAAACTACAATTGAGCAAAAACCAGATAAGTATTACAGGTCTCCATCTAACGCCATTACAAGCGCAGCCGTATCTGAGCACACCCAATCTCAGAGCGTTCGTACAAACAGCACACACATATTCGCGACGACATCAGCCGTTTATCAACCTTGACAATACAGTCAACAAGTCAATACCCCCTGACCGTCCTGCCGTCGATATAAGTGTGTTATTGGCACGATTCCTGCAGTGACTCAGCTTGCTAACATACTGGGGCCGCAACGGGCCCGCGTAAAGAAGTGGGAGCAGGCAGCGAAATGTATACGAACACAATGAGAATGATGGTCCTTGTCGGGCTGTGGCTTCTGGGCTCTGCTGGTCCTGCACTCACGGATGAGTACACCGGTAAGTTCGCGCTAGCCGCCGAACATATCGGAGCCTATACCTTTTCCTATACACTCACCAACAATCACGAATGGATAGACGTGATAGAGTGGACAATTCACTGGAACCCGGACGATTGGGCTGACGACTGGGACCAGGCTGTGGCGAATTTTGACAGCGCTACTGGCGTAATCCCGCCTCTGCCGTCGTATTGGGCTCAGGTTCCAGGCATAGTCCCGAGGTTCTGGATCGGAAACGGCTACGGCGCAATTAAGCACGGAGGCAACAGTCTCGGCGGCTATAAGGTCAGATATGGAACCGCAACAAATCCTGACCCGGTGCTGCCACGCTGGTTCACCGTCACCTACAAGCAGGGCCAGGAGCGCATCACTAGCACCATGCTGCCCATAAACATGCCGGCAATCCCAGAGCCAAACGGGCTTTCCGCGATTGTTTGTGGCGCGACATGGTTTGCTGCGCGGTTGAAATCGCAGCGCCGCCGCAGAACGCGCTGACCGGGATCAGGAGGCACATTCTGCTTCCACTGTGATCCGCTGAACCAC
>JBMFPI010000134.1:0-8903 GCA_049969195.1 Armatimonadota bacterium | reverse complement strand
ATCCTTACATACCAAAACCGAAACTGGGATGCCGCCTACCGGCCAAAGCAATTTACACACAAGACTTGACGCTACCGGGTACTGTACTGATACGCCCCATTGACTTCTCTGGATAGTGATGGTATCATACTACAAAGCGCGCTGCGCCGATTGATGGGGGGTGAGCGCTCGTGTTGATACATAGGCGCAGGAAGGGTTTCACGCTTATCGAACTCCTGGTCGTGATCGCCGTGATCGCGATATTGGCCGCGTTACTTTTCCCCACGCTCGTTGCCGCGAAGAGGCGTGCTCAGTACTCTGCGTGCTCAAGCAATACCCGCCAGTGGCTCAAGGCAATGCAAATGTATATGAACGACTGGCAGGACTACTACCCGTGGTGTGGAGCCAACAAGCGTTGGCATCATCCTGGCGCCCCACTGTTTTACGAGCTGATGGAGAAGTACATAACGAAAAACGACGGCGTGAAATGGTGTCAGGCGATGCTCGTTGCTCACTGCCACGGCAGCCGCGAAATCGGCGAGGCGGTGTACGGCTGGAGCTACTGGTTCCAGTGCAGATATAGCTGGGATGGGTTCGACCGAATCAACCCGAAGGCGAGCCTCTGCGGCGTACACTCGAGCGAGGTTAAATACCCCTCCAGGTCCCCTGCGATCGGCGACACCAATCAGTGTCACGAGCTCGGCAGCACTCCGTGGTCTAATCCTCGGCAGGTGTATCTGTACCCCATAGGCTACTGTGACGGCCACGTGCGCGACGTAGCTATGGTAGAGGCGGAAGAGAGCAAGTACTGGTACATCGGCATAGACGGCTCCAAACCAAGGCGATGACCGGGCGAGCGCGGAGCGGCCAGGTCAGATACCGGTGCGTCCGGCGTCTTGCACCTAAGGCAAAAACTCCACTGATGATCGTCGGGGGTATGCAGCCCCGGACAAATGTTTTTGGTCACATATTGCCAGCGCCTTGCACAGTACACGGTTCTGTGTTTCGGGAACGGCTTGCATTAAGATCGCTTTATTATCCAACGGGTCTGAGTTCCCGATGCGTAGCGAACCCTCACCCCCGTCCTCTCTCTTAAACATAGAAGGAGGTACCAGCTCGGTCTTGCGGGCTGTAATTCTGAGCGGGCGAAGAATCTCAGCCTCACGCGAATATCCTTGGCTGCGCTCAGGACGACGTTCCCAGAAGACTGGCAGTCTCAGAGGGCGTTCTAATTCCGGATGGGTCTCCGGATGGGTCGAGGCAGCATACCCCGGTCCAGGGCTCCGGCGGCACATTTCCGGTACAGCGCACCCAGCAATTGTATGTTCTGCCAGAAGGACGCAATGCGCGTGCGGGACTTGTGCCCGGGGCGGCACACCTCGGCGATCAAGACACGCCCGCGCGTAAGCCGCGGGTTGCGAGGCGGCGGCCGGTGTGCTATACTAACGCGATAATGCTCGACACCATCCGGGAGGGAACGCTGGTGAAAGTCATCTGCGCCAAGAAGGACTTGCACGAAGGTGTACAGACTGCGGGTCGGGCTGTGAGCCCGCGCACGTCTCTGCCGATACTCGGGCACTTGCTCATAAAGACAGAGGATGACCGTTTGCGTCTGGCGGCAACGGACCTCGAGATCGGAATGGAGTGCGTTGTGGAAGCCAGCGTGCAGGAACCGGGCGCCCTGACCGTACCCGCGCGCGTGCTGGTGGAAGTGTTGGCCGCGCTTCCCGACACCGACGTGCAGTTGTCCGTGGACGAGAGCAGCACGGTCAACCTTAAGTGCGGCGCCTCCGACTTCTCAATCCTGGGGTTGCCGGCGGACGAGTTCCCGCCGTTGCCGGAGGTGCGGGGAGAAGTCAATTTCAAAATAGAACCCAATGTGCTGCGCGAGGGCATCACCAAGAGCTCGTTTGCCATCAGCGCAGATGAATCCCGCGCGATCCTGACAGGCGTTCTCCTTCAGGTCGCAGACAGCTCCCTCAAGATGGTCGCGACCGACACGCACAGGCTTTGCGTATTCCATTGCCCGCTGGTCGAATGCGAGGGCAGCGTCAATGCCATAGTGCCAGGCAGAGCGATGCAGGAGCTTGTCAGGATCGTTCCCGAGGGCGGTGGAACGGTGGATGTTTCCATCGCGGCGAACCAGCTGATGTTTCGGGTGGGTGAGACCGCTCTGACTTCACGATTGATCGAGGGTCAGTTCCCCAACTTCGAAAGAGTCATACCGACGGAATATAGCAGGAAACTTATAATCCCCACCGAGCATTTCACACAGAGCGTCAGGCGTGCGGAGATCGTAGCCCGCGAGAACGCACACAGGACCGTGTTCCGCACCCAAGATGGCACGCTGGTTCTAAGCGCTGAAAGCTCTGGTCTCGGCCGAGTGCACGAGGAAGTGGAGGTTATCAAAGAGGGCGAGGATCTGAAAGTGGCATTCAACGCGCGGTATCTTCTGGACGTGCTCTCCGTCGTGGACACAGAGGCGATTGAAATGGAGCTTACCGGCGACGTAAGCCCAGCTCTCATCAGACCTCAGGGTCAGGATAACTATATCTATGTCCTAATGCCTATGCAGCTAGAGTGAGCTCAGCGCCCTGGGAAAGCGGTCGGCGTGATCTCCATCGCTGGCGTTGACGGCCCGGTTAGATTAGCGCAGCACGGGCTTGATTGGAGGCTCGCGCCAGCCTCAAGGCTCTCACGCATCATTGCAGACGGCCTTGCCCAGCCCGCGCGATCAGGCTGCCGCAGTGGGGGCGTATTCAGCGATTCTCCTGCCTAGTTGAGGAGCGTCGAATCGCCGAAAACGCTGGGTTTGTGCTTTATCGCAACGAGCTCGCATCCCACATTGTTCAGCTCGGCAGGAATCACGTCATGCTGAAGTTGTTTCAGCATCTAGGCGCTGCAGTAATCGATCCCGAATCGAGTTCAGGATGACGAGGTCGTGGACGTTTGGGCCTGCAAAACTGAACTGGTACGCGGGCGTTCTTGCTTGATTTGCAGGGGATAAGCTGATATACTTTCTATTAGCAGATAGTGCGTGACGCCGCGTCCCGCAGAACAAGTACTTAGATTGCGGGCCAAGGGCGGGGCGGCTGCCCGTAAGTGATTCTCAGGACCGTGCTGTTCGAGTCCAGAGACCTGTCTGGAACCCGGGTAGGAAAGCGACCGGAGAGTTCGTCATCATCATAAACTACATCCGTAGAGGGTCCTGAGAGGCGGGAATGGGGCGGATTGAAGAGCACTACGAACGCGGCCTTGCCCTGAAAAACGAAGGCCGGTACGACGAGGCTCTGGCCGAGTTTCGTGCCATACTCGAGATCGACAGCGAGCACGCGGAGGCCCACAGACAGATCGGTTTGATCTACGGGTTCACTGGGATGTTCGACGAGTCGATTGAGGAGTTGTTACTTGCTGTACGCCTGGACCAGTTCAATCTGGGCGCCCGAAACGACCTGGCGTTGACTTACTCCATGCTCGGTATGTGCGATGAAGCCAAGGCAGAGTTCGAGTACGTACTGACCGTGGATCCCGACAACGAGGTTGCCAAGAAGAACATTGTGTACTTTGTCTAGCAGTCAACGAACAAGGCCACGTGTCGGGGACGGCGGGGGTTTTCTTGCGCCTGATAGCTCATTCTGGCCGGCGCGGATTAAGTCAGGGTCAGGGAGTTACGCTTGCTGTATTGAGATGGGCCGGCCGTATATTTTAGTATGAAAAAAAACAGGCTGAAGTATGAAAAAAAACAGGCTGATACGCGTGACTTTTGAGCCCGGCGGGACTCAGGTACTTGTCCCGGCGGGCACAACACTTTCCAAGGCGGCCGCTGCCGCAGGGATGGCAGTTGAAACACCGTGCGGCGGAATGGGTACCTGCGGCAAATGCAGGGTGATCGTGAGAGGACAGCTTGGGGAACCCGATCCTTCGGAGCGCAGGCTACTAAGCGAGTCAGATATAGCGTCGGGAGTCAGACTGGCCTGCCGCACAAAAGTTACAGGCGAGCTCTCAGTGACCATTCCCGCAGAAAGCCGTTCGCTGGTGCAGCAGATACTCAGCCGCGGCGTGTTGCGCGAGTGCGAGCTCAATTCCGGTGTGAGCAAGGTTTACTGCGAACTTGTGCCGCCGAGCCTGGAAGACGAGCGTGCAGAGTTCGAGCGCATTGCTGGTTTTCTCTCATCAAGAGACATCAAGCTGCGGCCGAACCTAAACGTGACGCGGACGCTCTCAAGCGTGCTTCGCAGCTCCGACTACCGGGTAACGGCCGTGGTATGCGAGGATGAGCTTATTGCCCTCGAACCCGGGGACACAACCGGCCGATGCTACGGAATCGCTTATGATCTTGGAAGCACCACCGTCGTCGGCTACCTGATGGACCTGGACACCGGCGCGGAGCTGGCGGTGTCCGCCGTGATGAACCCACAAACGGTCTTCGGCGATGACCTCGTATCACGCATCAGCTTTGCCACCACGCAAGAGACAGGCGCCAAGGTTCTGCGAACCGCTGCCGTAGACGCGCTCAACAGAATAGCTGCGAACCTCGCGGAGTCTGCCGGGGTATCACTGGACCAGGTCTACAAGGCAACAGTGGTAGGCAACACCTGTATGACGCACCTGCTCCTGGGCATAGATGTGACCAGCCTCGGACAGTCGCCCTACGTTCCGAGCGTGTGCGCCGACGTGACGCTCCCGGCCCGGGACCTCGGGCTGGACATTGCGCCGGAGGCAAAGGTCACGGTTTTGCCCAATGTAGCCGGATTCGTGGGTTCCGATCTTGTCGGCGTGTTGCTTTCGAGCCTGTGGGAGGATGACGGTCGGACCCGACTTGCGGTGGACATCGGCACCAACGGCGAAATGGCCCTTCTGCACAACGGTATGACCTACGTGTGCTCGGCAGCTGCCGGGCCTGCATTTGAAGGCGCAGGCATAAGCTGCGGGATGCGCGGCGGCCCGGGAGCAATCGACAGCGTGGTGATCGGTGAGACCGTGCAGATAAGCACGATCAACGGCCGCAGACCGATCGGCATATGCGGGTCCGGGCTGGTAGACGCGGTCGCACAGATGCTGGACGCAGGTATAATCGACGCGTCGGGCCGACTGCTCTCCGCTGACGAGGCCAAATCGGTTGGCGAGTTTGTGCGAAGTCGCCTGATCGAGACTGAGGCCGGAACAGAGTTCGTGTTGGCAGCAAAAAAAGAGTCCGGCACTGGCAGAGCCATCACACTCACACACGCCGACATACGCCAGCTTCAGCTCGCCAAGGGTTCCATCCGCGCGGCCATAGCTACCCTGATGCGTATCGCAGGCGCGTCCGAAAGCGACCTCTCTGAGGTGCTGCTCGCCGGCGCATTCGGAAACTACATCAGGGTCGAAAGCGCGATCCGCATCGGCTTGATCCCGGAGGTCGCCAGGGAGAAAGTCGTCTCCATCGGCAACGCGGCGGGGGCCGGTTCCAGGCTGGCTCTTCTGTGCGAGCAAGAGATGAACAGGGCCCGCAGGCTGGCCCGGTCCGCTCAGCACGTCGAGCTGGCCGTATCGCCGGACTATCAGATGGAATTGATGGACCGGATGATGTTTCCGGAGCCGGTCAAACCCCAGTGAGTTGAGGGCTGGATGCCCCGACGTTGTGTGCTCGGCTCGCTCCGATCTCGCCACAGTTTTTCTCAGCCCTGCGGCTCACGACAGCAGAACGCCTCGGGGATAGCGCGGCGGGTGAGACTGAAAGAAAGATAACCGCATCTCGGATTGGCCTGCGTCTTGCCCGCGAAAGTGGCTTCCAGACGCGCGTTTGTCCCGGGCACATAAACGACTTCTTCCTGTGCAGGCTGTTCCGACAGACGCGTTTTCGGGGATTCCTTCGCGTACGCGAGGAGCGTCGAACTGCTGAGACTACCGCGTTCTATGGTGCGGGAATGGCCGGGCTTATATGCTGCGGGAACGACTAGGGTATCGAAACTGGGGAGCCTGCGTGGAGCTAAGTTCCCGCAGCGTACAGGTGCAGTTTATCACATTCACCCCTGCCCTCTTCCGTCGAGGGAGAGGGAGATAGATGCCCAAGCCATTTTAGCTTACACACTGCAGGTTTGCTCCGTGCACTCCAGGAGGAATGACCCTCGACGCCGGACAGTTCAGCTTCCTTGGGAATCACGTTATGCTGAGCTTGTTTCAGCATCCAGGCGGCGAAGGGATGGATCCTGAATCAAGTTCAGGATGACGAGGTCTAGGGCATTTGTGCCTGCAAGAGTGAGCTGATACGCGAACCGAATCCCGGGGACGGGCCCGGGTTCAGCTTTTGCGGCAGGCTTGTTGCTCGTGGCCTTGAGGACAGACCCGCGGGCCGGGATAGCATACCCCGGTCCATCCAGGCTGAGATGGTGAGAGTCCCCGAAAACGCGCCTATTGCAGCAACCTTGGCTCTGCGCAAATTTGACGCAGGGGCTGGCGATGTTTATCATGTATTGACTATTAACCCAAAGCATGCCGGGACGAGTTGACTTGGCTTTCGCAAGTTGTTTTTGAAGCACTGACTGTCACAGCCGGCAAAGGCTTGCGCCAGGCCTCGATAATCAGGCCTGGGCACGACTACTGAGCGGGCGCCGGGGTCGGACCTTGCCGCTCGCGAGAGGAGTGTTCACGATGTCGGACGATAGGTTGGATCAGAAGCGCAGGCATACGCCCATCCACGAACTCTCAGAGACGCCTTTCGGCGGGCGGATTTCGCGACCGGAGCAGGGCTCCGAACCGGAACGAGCAGCACCTGAACAACAGGCGACGCAGGAACAGGCCCCTGCACCGCAGGAGCCGGAGGTTCCGTCCGAGCGTGCCCCAGAGAGTGAGGCCCAGGCCGAGCCGACAATGGAAGCCGCCGTTGCCGAAATGGGTGCGGCGGGGGTGGATTACTCTGGCACTTTCAAGTCCCTCAAGGCCGGCGATGTGGTGGACGGCGTGGTGGTGCACATTGATCGAGAGGGCGTTCTGGTCGATGTGGGAACAAAGTCCGAGGGCACCATAAAACCCAGCGAACTCACGCGCGACCCCAGCTTGAGTCCGGAAGAAGTCGTTTCGGTGGGGGAAAGCATCAAGGTCTA
The DNA here is from genome assembly GCA_049969195.1 of Armatimonadota bacterium. Lineage (GTDB taxonomy): Bacteria > Armatimonadota > UBA5829 > UBA5829 > UBA5829 > CALJES01. Next base: position 1,842 of record JBMFPI010000134.1, on the reverse strand, counting down.
CGTAGTCGAGCCGGAGAGTCAGGAGGGCGGGCCGGTCCTCTCAAAGAAGAGAGCCGACTTCGAGAACGCCTGGGACCGCGTCGAGAAGGCCTATGCCGAGGGAGGCATCCTCAAAGCTATGGTCACGGATCGTGTGAAGGGCGGGCTGGTTGTGGACCTCGGAATCAGGGGGTTCGTGCCGGCTTCGCACGTCGGCAGCGGGAAGGTCAAGAACCTTGAGAAGTATGTCGGACAGAGCTTGCCCTTCAAAGTGATCGAGGTTGACAGGGACAGAAGAAAAGTCGTCCTCTCGAACCGTCTCGCGGTCGAAGAAGAGCAGAGGGAGCTGAGGAAACGAACCCTTGCGTCGCTCGCCGAAGGGCAGGTGCGCGAGGGGATAGTCCGCCGGATCACGGATTACGGCGCGTTCGTAGACTTGGGAGGCGTCGACGGCCTGCTCCACATAAGCGAGATGTCCTGGACCCGAATCAACCATCCGACCGAGGCCGTAAGGGTCGGCCAGAAGATCAATGTCATGGTCCTCAAACTGAACCTGGAACAGGGCCGCGTGTCGCTGGGATTGAGGCAGATCTTGCCCGACCCGTGGGAGGAAGCCAAACGGCTATATAGCGTTGGAGACGTGGTTACGGGAACCGTATCCAGGCTTGTCCCGTTCGGCGCTTTTGTCCAGGTCGAGGGCGGGATCGAAGGAATCATTCCCAATTCCGAGCTGGCTCACAGGCGCGTGAACAATCCGGAGGACGTAGTCAGCGTGGGTCAGTCGGTCGAAGTCAAGGTCATAGATATGCGGCCGGACGAGCGCAGGCTTACCCTTTCGCTTCGCCAATTGCAGGCTCAGAGGGAAAGAGAACGTGACCAGGCGGAGTATCGAGAGTACACCCAGTCGAGAGCTGAGGCGGGCAAGACCACCATCGGCGACCTGATAGGCGAAAAGCTCGATGACTTCAGGTTCGCTGTCGAGGAGCCGGAGAAGCCGGCCAGAAAGAAGTCGCGTGCCAAAGGCTCGAAGCGGAGAGTTGACGAGGAGGCTGAAGCGCTCGCTGAGGCCGAGGAAGAGGAAATGCTCGCTGCGGAGATCGAGGCCGAAGTCGCCACAGAAGAGCCGGCGGCTGCTGAATCGGAGGCAGTTCAGGTAGTGACGGAAGAACCGCAGGGCTTTACCGTGGCCGAAGCCGTGGGCGAACTCCAGCCGGAAGCGCTATCGGAGGAAAAGAAGTCGCGGAAGCGGACTACAAGAAAGACCAAAACCGAGCCGGCTGCTGAAGAAGCGCCCCATGCAGAGCCTGCCGAATCACCGGACACGGAAAGGTCATCCGTATCCCAGGCCTCCTCTGATGAGGAGTCGTAGTCCCAGCAAACGAGGTTATTGCGATAGCTCGCAAACCTGGCGTGTTCGGCAATTCGACGCTCCTGAATTAAGCGGAAGAATCCCCAAAATGCGCCTATCGCAACGGGCTGGGGCAAATGCCGGTCCCGCTCAGATTGGTTGCTTGATGCCGCAAGCGGCGACGTTGTGCCCCCGTTTTGTGACCCCTCTAGATTGGCCCGGGCGTGCAGCGCGCTTCGGGCCTTTGTGACGTCGGCGCGGCGGAGGTGACGCGTGGCGCTCGTTCTGGGGATAACCGGTGGTCTGGCTACAGGCAAGAGTACGGTTCTCCAAATGCTCGGGGAACTGGGCGCGCAGACCCTGAGCGCAGATCAGATAGCGCGCGAAGTGCTTTCCAAAAACGGCCCCGCGTATCGGCAGGTGGTCGAGCGCTTCGGCCCCCAAATAGTTGACGCGGCAGGCGAAATCATCAGGCCTGCTCTGGCCAAGATTATCTTCCAGGATGATGATGCTCG
>JBMFPI010000133.1:3105-8953 GCA_049969195.1 Armatimonadota bacterium | reverse complement strand
GCGAATGTCTCGGGCCGCACCGCCCCGACAAGCGCGGAGTGCGCGGTCAGAGAGCTTGGAGGGGCGGTTTCGGTCGTGCTCGACGCCGGTGAGTGCAGTATCGGGGTGCCGTCGACCGTGGTAGACCTGAGTGTGAGTCCACCACGGATCATCCGACAGGGCACTATCGGACGCGATGAGTTAGAGGCGGCTACGGGGCTGCGCCTCGATTAGCCCGGATCGCTCACGACGAGCCGTCGCTGGCCGCGGTGATCCGCCGGGCGCCACACTGCGGAGCGCCGGGTTTACTCACGCCTTAGGCAACCGGGGTCGGCGTCCGCTTCTGGTGGTCCCGCAGCGAAGCAGATTGGGGCCTGCTCACGGCGGTTTTCCCTGTTAGAGACCCGCTGCTGAGAACTCGAACCTGAACATTCTGCGCGACTGCGACCACGTAAGGCGCGCTTCCTGCCTGCCCAGCAGTCGCGAAAGCGCCACTTCGAAATCGGAGAACCTGGTCTGCTGGAACCTCTGGAGAGTAGTAAGACAGCTCAGCCGCCAGTTGCTCATAAACGTGTATCCGATGTCCCCGAAAGCGCTGGTGCTTTTGTCGTTCAGCCCGTAGACGCCATATACGCTCGTCTGCCATCCGGTCGGCGAATTGAGGGAAAAGGTTCCGCTCAGCCGCTGCGCGTTGTAGCCGAAGAGCGAGTTAGCCCACGAGTAGCTGTAGTTCAGGTTGAGCAACCCGGATGTTCCCAACGAGCGAAACAGCCCCACATTGGCGAAGATCGTCGAGCCGGGGTTCGACCCTCCCCACTCGCGGCCGAGGTTGACCGAAGTGCTGAGCGTAGCCCGCGCGCCGAATGTGATCGGCTTGCCGTATAGCTGCAGCCCGATCCCTTGGCCGAACTTGTCGCGTTCCCCTGGAAGGCCGCTGTCATAGGACAGCCGGGTTGTGAGCGCATAGCTGACTGCGTCCCCGACCAGAGGCCTCACGCGGGACTGCACATAAGTGCTCAAGAAGCCCCGGCCGTCGATGCCGCGCCGTTTGTCGCCGCGAAAGGTCGTCGACCAGGTGCAGCTTCGCATTGAACGGCTGAAGTCGATTGTGCCGTAAAGGTCGCGCCTCGCGGGAAAGTCCAGATAGGTGTATAGCCGGGAATCGCCGGCGAACTCGGTGCGCTGGTTCCATCGGACGCCCCAGTCTTTCGATGTAATCCGGTTAATCGAGAACCGGCCTTCCACGGAGCCGCCCGCATTGTAGTCCTGATCCAGATCGACCTGCCAGCCCCGACGTTCGGAGTAATAGCCCCAGCCCGCAGTTTCCATGTGCTTGATCCTCAACGCGCCGGTCGAGGTAGGGGTCAGTGAGTAGTAAATCGGCAGGTCGAGCCGCACACCCTCTGTGCCGTAGGCGATCATTTGCTCGGTTCCGCCGCCTTCGCCCCGGAGCGAGACCACCTGTAGCGGGACGTAGAGCATCTTGTCGCCCTCGACGTAGTAGCTGGCGCGCCTGAACTTGATCTCGACCCCGGGACGTATCACCATGCTGCGGCATCGGATGAATAGCCCGGTTGTCGAGACCGGCTGGAAATCAAATGTAAGTTTGGTTTCCGAATCCGGTGTTGCCTCGGACTGCTTATCCGGCTCTGTAAATAGGTCCCTGCCCCTGAACCGAACTCGCCGTGCGCCTTCATCCGGCGGGGTGATCAGGATTCCGCTCATAGAACCCAGGTCGTATGCCAGCGCCACGGCACGGAGGTTTTTCTCGCCTCGTTTGATCGAGATCGGGTCGCCCCCGGTGCGGGACCGGGCCCGGAGGAGGTTCGTCCTGACGTCAATCTGCGCGTCCTCAGCCTCAAACGTCACCCCGCGGTGGTAGATGGTCACACCACCGGCCGAATCGACAATTTGCCTGTCCGCGTCGTATCCCAGGTGCTTGTCGGATTCGACCAGGATAAAGGACTCATCAAACATAGCGGTCCCGGGTTCCAGAAAATCCACGCGAAGCTGCGCCACCGCGGCGCCGTCGGCAGCGACCGCGGAAACAAGGGCCGTGCCGACCGTGGTGCCGCTTTCTAGGCGCACACGGGCCACTCCTGCCGCGGTGCGAGCGCGGCGTTCGATAATCCCCAAACTTGTGGTGAAATCGACAGGCGTGCCGTCGGGCACCATCCGGCCGGATCCGTCTCGCACCTCGGCGCTTATGGTGGCGAAGCTGTGGGAATCCGCCGCTATCGCCTGCGGGTGCGAGCTCAGGCGCAAGGAGTAAGTTCCGATTGCCCCACCGGAAGAAGTGCCGAGACACAACAGAAACAGAAGAAGACTCGCCGCGAATACGCGCATCAAGGACATGATACACCACGCAAGGCCGAACGCGTCAGTCCCACTCCGAGCGGGTGACGGTTCAGTTCCGGCGGGAATCATGTCATGTTGAACTTGTTTCGGCATCCGGGCGTAGAAGGGACGGATCCTGAATCGAGTCCAGGATGACGGGGTCCTTGGGCGTCTACGCCCGCGAGACTACGTTCACACCCTGGCGGAGCTTTGTGCGGTAGAATGCACACGGAGCGTTTTCGGCCATTCGACGACCCTTAATCAAGCCGGAGGATGATCGACGACGCGTCTGTGGCAACAGTTTGCGTCGGATGGGCCGGGGTGAGGGGTTGTATGCTGTGGGAACCCACTGTCGTGCGTGCTTGCCGGGTTCGCCGCTAGAATCGTTCCTGCAGCATAGAAAAACGCGTCTGTCAAAACAGCCTTGCGGCTTTGGTTTGACGTGTCGCGCTTGCGGCGCTACAATTTGTGCCTGTGAACAAACTCGGGCACACAACCGTCCTTGCCGCTCTGCACGCCTCCGGGTTTTTCAGCAACCTGAGCGAAGAGGACCTGCGACTGATCCGCCCGGCGGCGAAGCGGGTCAACCAGCCGCGCAACACGGTTGTTTTCCACGAGGGAGAGCCCTGCCACGGATTCTACATCGTGGAGTCGGGAGCTATCAAGCTCTACAAGGAATCGGCCGACGCGAGAGAGCATGTGCTCCATATCGCGCTGCCCGGCGACTGCTTCGGCGAGGCCGCGCTGTTCCTGGGCACCGGGTACCCGGCTTCGGCATCCGCGGTGAAAGATTCGTCGCTGATCCTGCTTCGAAAGGATGAGTTCCTCGACGTCCTTCGCCGGAACCCTGAGGTTGCGTTCAGCCTGATGGCCTCGATGGCAACCTGGGCGCATCGGCTTGTCCAGAGCATCGAGGCGCTTACCCTCAAAGACGCCGGCGCGCGGTTCGCCTCGTACCTTCTCTCAAAGACGCGCCCGAACGCCTCGGCCGGGGCCCTTATCGATCTCGGGATAACCAAGCAGGTTCTGGCCTCACACCTGGGCATGACCAGCGAGACACTTTCACGCCTGCTTGCCAGATTCGAGGCGGACGGGCTGATCGAAGTCCAGGGCCGCAAGATCAGGCTGAACTCGGTCGGGGAGCTGAGGAAGATAGCGGAGTCCGGGCGGAGTGAGCCCGGCTTGCCGGGAACGTGATGCCGAGCGCGGCCAACGTCATCCTTAGCGAAGCAAAGGCTCGCCTCGGTGCCCAGGCTTGTTGCAATAGAACCCGAACCCGGCGCTTCGGGTGGATCCGACGCGCCTCAGTTAAGCGGGAGAATCGCCGGAAAGACGGGTATACCGATAGCATTCTACTTCGAGATTCTTCGCTTCGCTAATCGTGACCGTTCTGCCGAAGCAAATCCACTCGCGACCCCGGCCTACGCGGCAGGGGAACGAGTCGGCGGAGATGAAGTGAAGAAGGGTAGAATTGCCCTCACGGCAATCTTCGACGCCGCAAGGGCAAACCGGAGGCTCGGCGCTCTTGGCAGATACTGCTCTCGCGACAGGCGCGGCGGGCCGCGCCGCAGAGGGCCGCAAGCGGTTCCGGCAGGCACGTTGCGATAACGGATTGACCCATCAGGAGGACAGCGTATGAAGCGCTTTGGACTTGGATTCGTGGGATGTGGCGGTTATGGACAGTCGCTCGCGAACGCGGCGGCGAAAAGCGAAAAGCTGCTACCTGTTGCCTGCTGGGACGTCGTCCCCGAGAACGCGGAGAAACTTGCTGTCAAGTCCGGCGCGCGCACGTGCAGCACAATAGATGAGCTGCTGGCAATCGAGGAAGTCCGGGGTGTCGTGATCGCCAGCCCCAATAACGCCCACCGCGAGAACGCCGAGGCGGCGGCAGCCGCCGGGAAACACGTCTTCGTGGACAAGCCCATCGCAAACACGATCGAGGACGCGCTGGCTATCATCGAGGTTTGTGAGAGGGCCGGAGTAGTGCTCGCCGTCGGGCACAACAGCCGTAGGATGGCCGGCCACCGCAAAGTCAAGGAGATGATTGACAGCGGCGCGATTGGAAAGCCCGTCACCGTCGAGGCCAACTTTTCGCACGCGGGCGGGCTTGGCCTTAAGGCGGACCAGTGGCGGTTCACCCGCGAGGGCTGCCCCGGTCTGCCGCTCATGCAACTCGGGGTTCACTTCGCGGACACGGCACAGTATCTGCTGGGGGACATAACAGAGGTGTCATCGTTTATGTCCCACGTAGCCATCCCGGCCGACAACGACGACGTTACGGTCAGCCTGCTGCGGTTCGAGGGGGGCCTGCTGGGGTATCTTGGGTCGAACTACGCTACTCCATCCGTCTACTACGTAAACGTCTACGGCACGGGCGGTAACCTTTACTGTGAACGGGGTGGCCATCTGCTCTATCGCGCGGCCGACTCGAACGATTGCCGCCCGATCCCGCTAGAGCCGGTCGATAGTCAGATCGAGGAGCTCGAGGAGTTCGCTGAGTGCGCTCTCAGCGGTGCGAAACCCGAGGTCGACGGCACAGCAGCGCTCAAGGCGCTCGCCGTCGTCCGAGCGGCGATAAGATCGAACGAGCAGAGAAGACCGGTGACCGTAGCGGAGGTAATCGAGGAGGGGCGAACTCGTTTGGACCGAACGTAGCCCCCTACCGCGCCCCGCGCTTGAGCAACACGGCGGGCACGGTTGAGGCGATGATCCACAGGTCGAGAAGAAGGCTGCGCTGGTCGATGTACATCATATCCATCTCGACCCTCTTGTCGTAGGGCAGGTCGCTGCGTCCACAGATCTGCCACAGACCGGTAATCCCCGGCTTCACCGTCTTGAACCTATCAAACGCAGGGCCGTACTTCTGGATCTCATCTGGTGCGATCGGCCTCGGCCCGACAAAAGTCATATGCCCGAGGAAAATATTCAATAGCTGGGGCAGCTCATCCAGGCTGGTGACGCGCAGGAACTTGCCCACCCTGGTTACCCTGGGGTCGCGGTCGAGCTTGCAATTAACGTAATAGAGCTCGCGCAGCTTATGATCCCGCTCCAGGATGCCCTCCGCGTCTTCCACCATCGAGCGAAACTTGTACATGTCGAATTCGGCGCCACCCAGGCCGACAACCCTGCGCCTAAAAAAGACGGGACCCGGACTGTCCAGCCTGATTGCCAGCGCAATGATGCCGACGAGCGGAAAGAACAGAACCAGGGCAATCGAGGAGAGGGCGAGGTCAACGATTCTTTTCGCAACGAAATACGCCTTGCCGACACCGCGTTTGACGTCGACAAGCCTGCGCCTGCGGCGCTCGGCTGCGACCACTGCCGCTATACCCATCGGGGCGAGGACGAATGCCGCCGCTTCCGGGACCTGGTGCGAGTGATCGGGCGATGCCGACACGGGGCCTGCGGCCATCAACAGGACTGCCGCGGCGGCCACGGTCAGGTTGATCTTCCGGCTCACTCTCCATCCCCCATTAGAAAATAAAGCCCACGGCACGGTGGTGCAAATGCCTTCCTGGGGGCGCGGAGGGCC
>JBMFPI010000133.1:0-3095 GCA_049969195.1 Armatimonadota bacterium | reverse complement strand
GTCCGTGGACCGCAGTTCAGTAAGCGCATGAAATTATACCATCTCCGCCCGGTTCCGTCAAGCACGCCGTCAAGACTGTATCGGTTCAGCCTTGCGGGGACAAACACCTATGACGCCGTTGTGGTGAACTCGATTCAGGATCCATGCCTTACCTTGCCTCGATGCTGAAACAAGTTCAGCACGACGTAATTCCCCAGGAACTGAACCGCCTATCAGGACAGGCCGCTGCGATAGGCGAGTTTTCGGCGACACCCCCGTTCGGTCAGGGAGCGTTGAACCGCCGACAATACCTGGCCTGCGCTCTACCGCAACATTCTTGTCAAGAAAAGGACAGCTCCGCGTCTCTTATGCGGAACACAAGCTTATCTGATCGTCCGGGACACGAGGCCCGCGTCTAGCGCTATGTTCAAGGAACGGCCGGGCGCACGCCGACCTCGTCGAGAACGAATACGAGTTCCCAGCGCGGGCGGCCCCGCTGTGAGAATTGAGTCCATCAAAGAACTTCAACGTGAGACCAGGGCTCGCTGCCGCGCTTAATCCACCGTTGTTTTTCCATACTCGCGTTCCTGTCTTGAGCTTGAAGCCGGGTCCGCCTCTGCGAAAAACGCATGGTCTATGCGGGAGGCCGGCTGAAGAGGCGACTGGTCAGGCGACATGGGCTGCAATGGTTCCGGAGATTATACTTCCAGCGTTCTCCATGTGCCCCACTTGAACCAGCAACCCATCAGCGCGCCTGAGAGGCAAGTGGTCGCCGACATCGCGATCCATGCCCCAGTTGCACCGCCGCGCAGAACTATCGCCAGGAGAAAAGCGAGAGGCAGGCGAAAAACCCAGAAGGTACCCACCGTGATGAGGGCAGGCACGCGCGTGTCCCCCGCGCCCTGCAGTGCCCCCCTGAGCACCATGCCCAATGCAAGAAACGGTTCCGAAATCGCCATTATTCTCAGGTAAGATACGATCAGCGAAACCACGGCTTTTTCCTGCGTGAACTTGCGCGCCAACCACTCGGGCGCGAAGAAGAAAACCAGTGCCACGCTGGACATAATGAACACGGCCTGCCCCACCGCTACCCATGCGCTGCGTTCCGCTCGATCAGGTTTGCCGGCACCGAGGTTCTGCCCCACCAGCGGGGTAGCGGCCATGCTGTAGGCGATCCCGGGCATGAAAGCTATCGACTCGATAGCGAGCGATACCGTCAGCGCCGCCTGAGCGGGGTTGACCTGCGCAGCCGGGAGTGCCCCCAGAATGCACCTGAACCCGGCGGATGCGGTGGACCACAGCAGGTTCTGAATCGCCGCAGCCCAGCCGATATTGAGGATTCTCTTGCACCAGCCCCAGTCGAAGGCAAGGTAGTGCACGGCCCCTCTCAGTATCGAATGCCGCATCAGGTCGAACGCCAAAAACATTCCCACAACTCGGGACACGGACGTAGCGATAGCGGCCCCGTGGACACCCATACGGGGAAATGGGCCGTGGCCGAGGATGAGGAACCAGTCCAGGACGATGTTGAGCGCGATTACAGCGGCGTTGACGACCAGCGGCCCTCGCACGTCTCCGGCTGCACGAAGTGCCGCCGTTATGTTCACCAGGAGGAACATCGGAATCGAAAACCATGCGATCAGCGACGTGTAATGAGCCGCGAGCGCTTCGGCTGTGCCCTTAGCGCCTATTATCTGGACGATCGGCCGCGCAAGCAAGATTAGGGGCAAGGCCGTCACGACCGCTGCGATGACAGAGAGAACCAGTGTCTGCCCCATAGCGCGGTCGGCATCATCGTAGTTTTGTGCACCCAGAGACCGTGCAACCAGAGCCGACGTGCCGGCCGAAACGCCGATGATGATCCCGAACTGGATCATCAGGCCCTGGCTCCCGATGCCGACGGCCGCGAGCGACTGTGTCGCGTTCGGCAGCATACCGACGAAGATCGCGTTCACGACCCCGTAGGCAGATTGGATCAGCGTGTTTACGGCGGTCGGCCATGCGAGATACCAGACCGCGCTCCAGATGCGGCCCTCGACGATGATCTCGCTCGCGCGGTTGCGGGGCCGCGAAACGACCGCGGCAGGACTCTCTGCATCGACCGGCGGAGGGTCGTGGTTGGTCATGGCTTGAGTGTCACCCTGAACCTTTCGCCGAACTCGCCCTTTCCCTTGGCTAGCAGTCTCAACGCAACCTCGGCCCGTCTGTGGGTCGCGGCTGCAATCTCGACTCCGTCGAGTGTGACGGACTCCATATGGCCGACCTTCCTGGGCAGGGCTATCTGAACCGCGCCCTCCGCAGGCGTGGCACTGCTCGCAGCGCTCACAACGACTGCGCACGGCCCCCGATCGGACCACGCGGACTCGCCCAGGTTCGTGAGCGTCAGGCGGGCAACAACCGGCCTGTTCGGATCGACCGTGAGGGTGGCGCCGCTTTCAACCCGCGTCCAGTTCCCGTCCGCCGCCTGCACTTCCACGAGGTCGAATGCGCCGTCAAGGTACTTGAGCGGTTTTGCGATCTTGCCGGCTGCATCCGGCTCGGGGACAGGAGTGTTGCCGACGGCCAGGTTGGGCGATGTGCAGGAGTCGGTCCCCGTGCCGGCGGTCTTGAGGCCGGGGACTTTGCCGTTCTCGATCGCGGCCCAGAACTGGGCTTTCACCTCGTCGTAGACGCCGGCAATGCCATCGGGGTGAGTATCGCGGTCGAATGCGATCCAGTGATTCACGGATTTGAGCGACGGGCCGTCGACGAATTTCGGCCCGTATTCCCGGATGACCTTGGTGACCTCGCGGTCGGTGCCGTCCGGTTCGATGATGCCGTAATCCGAGTTCTCGTAGACGCGGAAACCTCCCGGGTACCACCAGAAAAAGACGCCGTCGGAGGCGCTGTCGATCAGGAGCCTGTAGAAGTTGCGATAAAACTCCGCGGCGTATCTGAGGCGCTCCGGTGAGTTCGTCATCCGCGACGCGTCCCAGGTGCTCACGCCGGCCTCGGCCCAGATCATGGGCTTGTTCGGCGTGGCCCAGCGGGCATATTCGCGCTCGAACCAGCCCGGTTTGACGCGCTCCCAGTCTCCGATGCGTCCGTATGCTTCCGGTGCGAGGAAATCGACCGCC
>JBMFPI010000132.1:0-9012 GCA_049969195.1 Armatimonadota bacterium | reverse complement strand
GTCGAAAACGCCGGGTTTACATTCTATCGCAACGACCAGTAACGAGTTGACCTTATGGGCCAAAAGTGTCATACTATCGGAGTCGGACATAGCCCGCGCAGAGGAGGTTCCCAATTGGAAGACAACGGCACAACTAAGTTCAGGCTCTCGCGTTTGGTGCGCACCGCTTCGTCGGAGATATACGTGATCTGGGATGGCGACTCTCGCGTAGGGCAGCTTCATCTTCACTACGCCCACGACACCATCCACGCGGCCATTCTCCTTGAGGTCGATCTCACCACTCCTGAAGAAGAGGATCTTCTCGAGCTCATCGATGAGGACATCGTCTCCTCTTACCTGCCCAGCTTCGAGCGGGAAGACCTGCTGGTAACGATGTTCCGTGCCGAGGAGATCAGCTCTTTCAGCTACGCTTCGACCGACATCGACGGCCTCGAACCGGAGGACGAAGAAGATTAGACCGCATCGTTCACATAGGGCTCAGACGTCCGGCTGCATTCGAAGGCGGTACAGACGCGGGCCTCAGTCAGACGCGCGAGCTATTCGCACAAGCGACCAGACCGGGCAGTGAAACCATACGCTAGTTTTACCGAATTGACGTGCAATCCCGGGGTGTTACTACGGGCGCGTTTTCGACAAGTCTGCCGTTTGGCTGAGGAGCGTCGAATCGCCGAAAACTCACAGTTAGCGTTCTTCGGCAACAACTTGGAGTATTCCGGACAGGTCGTCAGGCACGGGGCGGATGCTCCTCAAATCTGAAACACGATCTGCACTGCCATGCGCTTCGGCGTTCATATCCGTACAGACCGCGGGTTGCTGAAAGCACTCGACCAGGCACGTGAGCTCCGCTGCGAGACGGTTCAGCTCTTCTCAAGCAGCCCCACACGCTGGGCGAGAAAGCCTCTCGACCCCGATCAGGCCTCTCGCTTCGCTGAAAAGGCGGCCTCTCTGGACATTCGACCGATAATAATCCACACCCCGTATCTGTTGAATCTAGCTTCGCCCGATGACGTGATCTGGAGCAAGAGCCGCGACGCCCTTGCGGATGCAGTTGCGCGAGCAGCGATGCTCGGCGGCGATATGGTGGTCACACACATGGGGTCCCACAAGGGCTCGGGGAGCGAGCTGGGCCTGAGGCGCGTCGCGGAGTCACTACGTTTTGCACTTGACGCGCACGACTCGGTGACCGTCGCATTGGAGCTGGGGGCCGGTGGGGGCAGCAGCGTCGGTTCTCGGTTCGACGAGGTGGCGCGCATCATCGACTATCTCGCCGGCCATCCCCGCGTTGGAATAGCAATCGACACCGCACACCTCTACGCGGCGGGATATGACGTATCAAACTCGGAGGGCGTTAACGCGATGTTCGCGGAGTTGGATCGTTTGGTCGGGGTCGAAAGACTGAAACTCATACACCTCAACGACACACCCGCGCTTCTCGGTTCACATCGGGATCGTCACCACCACATCGGCCGCGGCAGAATAGGCAGGGAGGGTTTTCGGGCAATCGTCAATCACCCGGCCTCCCGAGGGCTTCCGGGCATCATCGAGACGCCTGCGGAGCATGGCTGGGACGCCAGAAACCTGCGCGTCCTGCGAAGGCTTGTTAGCTAGAAGCCGTCGATCTGGACTCGGCCCAGCTTGGGCGGGTTGAACGAGTGTAGACTGTGGACGGTTCCCTCTGCTTGTGCGGCGGACGTGCGCTGTTCGAACCTCAGCCTGCCGGAATAGAGCGCGTCGTGAAGCTGAGCCACGTTGCGCACGCCCATATCCTGGAACGCCTGCTGCAAACCTTTCACAAGATAGGGAACGTAGTCCACCAGCGAGCCGCGGTCCGGAACGGTCCCCGTAACGCCCTGCGGGACGATGACCTGATCGTCCTCGCTCATATAGCGTTTTCCGCCGCCCGCGGTCATCGCCTCGACGCTCGCCATCCCTCGATAGCGCTTAACCCGGACGCCATTCTCGTAGAAATACTCGCCCGGCGACTCGGCCGTTCCAGCAAGCAAATACCCGGCCATCACGACCCCGGCCCCGATCGCCATCGCCTTTGCGATGTGGCCAATACCCTGGATCCCACCGTCTGCGATGACGGGCACGCCGAACTCTCTGGCAAAACGCGCACACTGGTAGACCGCGGTCGCCTGGGGCCTGCCCACCGCCATCAGGCTCTGTGTTATGCAAATCGAACCGGGCCCCATCCCTACCCTCAGCGCGTCGGCCCCGGCCTCTATGAGCGCGCGATTGCTCCGTCGTCACGACGTTGCCGGCGATCACCTCGATGTCCGGGTAGTGCTGCTTGATGAACTTGAGTGTCTCGATCTGATAGGAGGAGTAGCCCTGGGCTGAGTCGATCAGGAGAACATCCACGCCGGCATCGGCGAGGGCTTCGATTCTCTCGCGATCCTCGGCGCGCGTTGATACTGCTGCGCCCGTCAGAAGCTGCTTGCCCGTGCTCTTGGACGCGTAGGGGAAGTCCTTGTTGGTCAGAAGATCACGCCGGGACAGGAGCGCGACAAGCCGAAACTGCTCGTCCACGACCGGCAGTTTGCCCTTCTTCGATGCTTTCAATATCTGGTTGGCCTCGTGAAGCGTGACGCCTTCTTTGGCGGTGACCAGCTCCCTGGTCATCACCTCGGACAGAGGCCGGGAACGATCTTTTTCGAAGTCGATATCGCGGTTGGTGACTATGCCGACGAGCCTCGACCCGAGCGTGCCGTCTTCTGTGATCGGTATGCCGGAAAACCCCTGCTCGCGCTTGATGCGGTCAACGTCCGCCACCGTGTGCGACGGGCTGAGCACCACAGGATCGATGATGAAGCCGTTTTCGAACCGCTTCACCTTCCGGACCTGCTCGACTTGCGCATCGATTGTGTTGTTGTAATGAATGATCCCGATGCCACCCAGCAGCGCCAGGTACACCGCCATCTTCCATTCTGTGACGGTATCCATAGGGGAGCTGACCAGCGGCCGCTTTATCCTGATGTTGCGTGTAACGTTCGACTCCAGATCTACCTCGCTGGCCTGAAAATCGATGTAGCCGGGCAGGACGATGAAGTCGTCGTAGGTCAGTCCCTTGCCGCGAGCGAACAGCTCCTCCGCCGAAAGGCCGTCCTGGTCGGCAGAAACGCCGGGCTGGACTTTGTGCTTTTCTACGGCCATCTTGCCACCTCGTCTTTCTCGTCGTGCCCGACTTGATCCGGCACGCATCGAGCACCCAAGGCACACCGCGTCGTTTTCGGTGTTGACTCAAATTATACCGCAAAATGCCCCCTAAGTAGAAGCCGCTATTCTCGATGGCAACAGTTCAGTCTAGCGAGCAAACGCTCGGGACCCCGTCATCCTGAACTTGATTCAGGATCGATCCATGCGGTACCCGGATGCTGAAAGGGCAAACGAGTTCAACACGACGTGATTCCCGCGGAACTGAACTGCCTCTCTTGATCTCGCTAGGCTATTGCGATGGGCGCCCTTTCGGCAATTCTCCTGCTTAGTCGGCGAAAGTGGAATTGCCGAAAAGCCTGGCCTGAGTTCTATCGCGACAATCTCTTCTTCCATTTCGTGCTTGAAACTTTTGCCCAGCGGGTATATGATGCTGAAAGCGAAAAGGAGGATAAAGCTATGGCGGAAAAGACCGTGGTAGTCTATTCTACTCCTACGTGCCCGTATTGCACGCAGGTCAAAGAGTATCTCAAGTCCAGGAATGTTCCGTTCACGGACCATAACGTAGTGACCGACCTGGAGGCGAGAAACGCTATGGTAAAGAAATCGGGCCAGCTCGGCGTGCCCGTAATCGAGGTTGACGGACAGATAGTGGTCGGGTTCAACAGAAGCAAGCTGGACGAGTTGCTTTCTTAAATCCGCACACGAGCAAACTCCGGGCTGTGGCGCGAGCAGTCAGGAGCATCGAGACCGACAGTTTCGGGCCTTAGTCTTCTCGTGCGAGGCGGTTCGGTTCCACGAGAATCACGTCATGTTGACGTGTTTTGGCCTCTAGGCTCCAAAGGGATGGATCCGGAATCGAGTTCAGGATGACGGAGTTCCCGGTGTCTGCAGGTGCAAGACCTGAATAATGCTCGCGTAACAAAGCCCTTGACGAACTAGCGGGGAGCTTTGGAGAAAACTCATTACGACCTCATTATCATTGGCGCCGGCCCTGCCGGCATGACCGCAGGCGTCTACGCCGCACGCAAGCAGATAGATACACTAATCATCACCAGGGACATCGGCGGCCAGGCAACGTGGAGCTCCGGGATAGAGAACTATCTGGGCTTCATTTACATTTCCGGCGTGGAACTGGTGCACAAGTTCGAAGAACACCTACGCAACTTCGACATCAAGCTGCACTACGCCGGGGTATCGTCGCTGTCACGAACAGGCGATGTGTTTCGCGTGGACACGGAGGACGGGGGCCGGTTTCTTAGCCGCGCGGTTGTGGTCAGCTCCGGAAAGTCGCCGCGTCTTCTCAACGTGCCCGGCGAGAAAGAGTTCACCGGCAGAGGCGTAGCGTACTGTTCCACCTGCGACGGCCCGCTCTTCGCCGGAATGGACGTGGCTGTGGTCGGGGGCGGTAACTCCGGCCTGGATGCCGTGATGCAGTTGATGAAGATTTGCCCGAAGGTCTATTTGATAGAGGTTGAAGACGAGCTGCGGGCAGACGAGATCCTGCGCGACAAGGCACGCGCCGCCGCCAACGTCGAGATTCTGACCGGGACGAGGGTAAAAGAGATCCGCGGTGATACGTTCGTCAACAGCATCGTGGTGGAGAACGTTCATACGAACGAGCTGCACACGCTCGACGTAAAAGGCGTTTTTATCGAGGTTGGTCTTGTCCCAAACTCGGGCTTCGCTGCAGGCGTGGTCAGGCTGAACGAGTGGGGAGAGATCCCCGTGGACTGCGGGGCGCGCACGGGGGTCCCGGGGCTTTTTGCCGCAGGAGACGTCACCGACGTCCCGCAGAAACAGATCATCTGCGCCGCGGGCGACGGCGCCAAGGCAGCACTGGGCGCGTACTCTTACCTGGTTCGACAGCACGCTCCTACTGATTGGGTCAGATAGCTGTGGCATGATCAGAACCCCGAGCTATCCGCGTTCGGCCTACGTTCACATCCCGTTCTGCGTCTCGAAGTGCTACTACTGCGACTTCGAATCGTTCGCAGGACTCCAGGACCTCTTCGACGACTACGTTCGCGCGCTGATTCTGGAGATCGAAAGCTCCGTCCAGGCCGGCGAGCAGGGGTTGGAGACGGTCTACTTCGGCGGAGGCACGCCGACTCTATTTGCGGCGCGGGATCTGGCCTCCGTCCTCGGGGCGCTCGATCGCCGGTTCGGGACACTACCGGAGGCCGAGATCACGATAGAGGCGAACCCTGGGACCGTCGACGCACTAAGCCTGGCGGAGATCAGGGCAACAGGGTTCAACAGGTTAAGCCTCGGCGTCCAGTCGTTCGACGACGGTATGCTCACCCGGATCGGCCGCGCGCACACGTCCCGAGAGGCGCTCGCGGCATACAAGAGCGCTCGTTCCGCCGGCTTCGAAAACATAGGCATCGACCTGATCTTTGCACTTCCGGGGCAGTCAGCCGACTTGTGGCAGGACACGCTCGATCAGGCTGTTGGTCTGAGCCCGGAACATATCTCGCTCTACGAGCTGACAATCGAGCACGGGACCAGACTCGCACAAATGCGGGCCGAGGGCCTGCTAGATCTTCCCGACGAAGATTCGAAACTGCGGATGTACGAGGCCGCCATCGAAACGCTGGCTTCGGCAGGCTACGAGCATTACGAGGTATCGAACTTCGCCAGGCCCGGCTTCCGGTCGAAACACAACCAGGCTTACTGGCGCAATGAGCCCTGCTACGGCTTCGGCTCTGGGGCGACCAGCTACATCGCAGGAACGCGGGCTCATCGGTTATCCGACCCGACGGAATACATTGAACGAGTGCTATCGGGTGGGAATCCCGTCGATAACGCCGAGCAGCTCACAGGACGTGCGCGCGCTGCCGAGACTTTGGTCCTGGGCCTGCGCATGCTGGACGGCGTAGACATAGACCGCGTTCAGGCACAGACCGGAATAGACGTCCTAAACGAGTTCTCAAAAGAAATAGCCGAGCTGGTCGAGCGCGGCCTCGTCGTCCTGGTCGACCGGCACCTCAAGGTGACGCACCGCGGCCTTCTGCTGCTTGACGACGTTGCTCAGGAGTTCCTGTGATCGATATCCGGCGCAGGCGCCGGGGCCGCGTCACTTTTCGGCGAGCAGCGTTCTTATCTCCCGCTCGAGTTTGGCGGCCTCCTCCTTGCCGGCATTGATATTTCCCGGGAAGCCCAAGTGCGCGTAGCGGATGATGCCTTTGCGGTCGATTACGTAAGTCGCCGGGATGCCCCTGACCTGGTAGAGATCGCCAATCTTCGCAGCTCGCGGGTCGTGGGCGACTATGTAGTTTATCCCTTGCTTCTTTGCGAAATCGACCACCGTGCTCTTTTCGGCGTCAATAGACACCCCCGCGATAACTACATCCTTCTCATTGAACTTCTTCCGGAGGCCGATCAGAAAAGGTATCTCCGCGCGGCAAGGAGGACACCTGGTCGCCCAAATGTCCAACAGGACAACTTTGCCTCGCCCGGCAAAGCAGCTCGAGAGCTTGAATGTTTTGCCGTCGATGGTGGGCAGTGAAAAATCCGGTGCTTTCTTGCCCGTTGAAAGATCGGCACAGACAAGCGATGCCGCTGCGAGAACCGCAACGGCCGCAAACCACAACCAGCGTGAACGTCGAGTTTTCATGTGCAGTTCTTCCTTTCTCGACCGCCCAGCCGTTTGGCCCGATCGCCGGGTGGCGGGAGCCCGGGCGGTGTCGGGCCCTGATGCAACCCTGACAGGCCGTGCCGTTCGTCGGATCCGGGCTGTTGGGATAAGTTCGTTTCCGGCGATTCTGCCGGCTGACTGCAGGCTGTTTCGATAGGCGCGTCCTGTCGCAACAACCTCTGGATCCGGGCGCGTTGACAACCTCGGCGGCCGATGCTATGCTTTCTGCGTCGCGAACAGGATACTATTTCCGGAAGAATTCCGCAAGATGCTGAGAAGCCGGCTCGTCATATGGTTAAGCCTCGCTCTGGCAGCAATGGCTGTGCTGGTCGTGTGCGTTGCGGTTATATCGTTCGTAAGGCGAGGTTCCGACCGGGCCTGGGACCGCGAGACCAGGCCGCCCAGGTTCAGAATTGCGTGGGAGCACGATGCGGGCACTCCAGCCCGGCTCTGGCTCTCGCCGCGTGGAACGGCATTCTGCATACTGACCCGCAGCGGTCTGCTCTCCACCTATCGCTCCGACGGACGAAAGCTCTACACCGTGCACGTCCCCGATGCCACCGCGGCCGTGGTAACGGACGATGGCCGGTTCGCGCTGGCTTATGCGGAGCGCGACCCATCACGACACATCGTCAGGTTTCTCGACTCGACCGGCCGCGAGTGCTGGCGGCTGGACGTCGTTGGTGCGGTGTGGTGCGCGGATGGGTGCTCGAACGGCGAGGCCGCAACGTTCGTAATTGGCACGGGGGAACGATATGTTTATGTCGCCGAGCTCGGCCGTCGCAAGAGGTTCAGGCGGTGGATCGCCCCGGGAGCAGTAACTTCGACCGCCATCGACCCGAACACGCAACAGGTGACCTTTGCCACCTGGCAGCAGTCCGCGGTCTGTCGCGCAACCCCTCGGGGCAGACGCCTGTGGCGAATCGATGCCGAACCTGCGTCTATAAGCCGTGTCGAGGTTCTTGGATCGTCGGGGCGCGCCCTGGTACGCAGTATGCCGGGCAGGCCCGGCTTGGAAGGACAATTTCTGCTGATTGACGACGCCGGGAATGAGATCTACCGTGGGACGATTGACTCCCCAGACCTCACCCGTGTGCTTGCCGCGCCGAACGGGCGCTTCCTCTGCCTTGGGCAGCCTAGATTGATCAAACACAAAGGCAGGTCGGCCCTGGAAAAGCATACGGTTCTTCTTGATTCCACAGGTAAGACCCTGGCAGACAAAGGATCGCTTTTCTTCGAGGCCGACCCGCTCCTTGTAACGCCTGAGGGTGCAGTGCTGGTCGCGGGTAATGGGAACAAGTTGTTCGTGATGACCCCGTCCGGTAAACTGGAGGTGGTTTCGAAGATTCCTTCGCGGGTCAATCGGTGCATAGGATCGCGCGACGGCAGGCGCGCTCTGCTTGAATGCGAGGGCGGAAAGCTGTTGATGCTCACTTCGGTTCCCTAGAGCGCGTGTGGGCGTGGGCCCTTGAGGGCTTCGCAAGGTTGTTGTATTAGAACACAAACCCCGCATCCTCGGCGATTCAACGCTGCTTGACTGAATTGGGGATCGCCGGAGACGCTCGTGTCGCAACAGCCTTCATTCGGGGTTGGGCTGTAAACAAAAGTAATGGCGCGGCGCCCTGCGTGTTCCGCGGGCGCCGCGCCAACGAGTCCAGGTTTGGTGTCCTGCTAGCTTCCGGACAGAGTCGCCTCCAGCGGAATCAAGCCGAGCCTGGTAGCCCGCCGAAAGGCCTGCACGCGGTTAGACACCTGGAGCTTGTCATATATGTTGGCTAGATGGAAGTCCACGGTTCGCTTGCTCACATAAAGCGCGTCCGCTACGTCCTTCGACGTCTTGCCCTCGACAACAAGGGTGAGCACTTCGAGCTCGCGCTTGGTGAGCCTGATTGTTCGGTCTTCGTGGACGCTCGGAATTCCCACAGCCCCCATATACATCTCCTTTCCCTGCTCGCCGCTCATGGATATCATTCCATCTTGGAATCGAAAGTGAGAAAGCAAAAGTCATTACCGCAACATATTGACCCGGGACGGCGAATCCGCTGGTCCGTGTGGACGCAGGCTGTTGCCTTAGGCGCATATCCGGCGATTCTCCGTTCGGTCAAACAGCATCGGATCGCCAAGAACGATGAGTTTGCGTTCCGTTGCAATAACCTCCAGTCGAGCCCGTCGAGTTCGGCTGGGCGTTCGTCAAGTGGTTAGAACAAGCCCGTGAT
>JBMFPI010000131.1:0-9019 GCA_049969195.1 Armatimonadota bacterium | reverse complement strand
AATCCCATCCTACACTGCCGCTTGACCAAGTCGCGCCATCGTAGCTTCTGTCAAGGTGGGGGCGGTTTGACGCTTACTGACCAGGCGGGAGAGTCGTCGAAAACGCGTCCATCGCACCTGTTTGTGTTACGAGACCGTTCAGTCCTACGGAAATCACGTCTCGCTCAACTTGTTTCAGCGTCCAGCTGCCGAAGGGATGGATCCCGAATCGGGTTTAGGATAACGGGGTCTTGGGTGTTTGCGCCTGCGAGGCCGAACTGATACTGTGAAGCGCTCTTCTTGACAACGCGTACGCGAAGCGCCACAATGTCTCTGGAGGCTTCTACAATGCAGTCCGATTCCTACACAATGCCCTCCGACGAGGCCCCGCCGTCCGCACAAGGGTCCGGGCACCCTTTGAGGATGGTCTTCTGGGAGCTCACCAGCGCGTGCAACCTGCGGTGTGTGCACTGCCGCGCGTGCCCTGAGCAAGAGCGCGCGACGGACGAGCTGGCGACACGGGAGGCAATGGAATTGATCGATGAGATAGCCGCATTCGCGAGCCCCGGCGTCGTGCTGAGCGGCGGAGAGCCCCTTGTTCGACCGGACTGCCTCGAGATTGCACGCTATGGCACTTCAAAAGGACTGCGCATGCTCCTGGCGACAAACGGCACGCTTCTGACGCCGGAGAAGGCGCGCGAGGTCGCGGATGCCGGCGTTCGGCGGATAAGCGTGAGCATCGACGGCGCCTCAGCGGATACACACGACCGATTTCGCCGCGTGCCGGGCGCGTTCGATGCCGCCTGGGCCGGGATAGAGAACGCACGCAGCGCAGGAGTGGAGTTCCAGATCAATACAACGGTCGCCAGACACAACGTCAGTGAAATCCCCGATATTCTCGGTCTTGCAGTAGAACGCGGTGCGGCCGCTCTGCATCTTTTTCTGCTCGTTCCGACCGGGTGCGGCAAAGAGATCGCCGACCACGAGATGATCGACCCTCAAGAGTACGAGCGCATACTGAACTGGTTTTACGATAAGTCGCGAGCCGTGCCGATTAGCCTCAAAGCGACCTGCGCGCCGCACTACTTCCGCATAGCCCGCCAGCGCGCCCGAGCGGAGGGCGTCGGGTTCTCGTCCCGATCCGGTGGCAGCGAAACGGCGATGAAGGGCTGTCTCGCGGGGTCCGCAGTATGTTTCATATCCCATAAGGGTGAGGTATTCCCCTGTGGGTATCTGCCTGTATCGGCCGGAAATATCAGGCGGCAGCCCCTACATGAAATATGGCAGAACGCCGAGGTGTTCCGGGTTCTGCGGGACGAAAAGAATCTCAAAGGCAAATGCGGCATTTGCGAGTATCGACGCGTGTGTATGGGCTGTCGTGCCAGGGCATATGCCTGCACTGGTGACTACCTTGCCGAGGAGCCTTTCTGCATATACGAGCCGAAGCGTGGACGAGATTGACAGACAACTGCTCAACATAGCCCAGTCAGATTTTCCCATCGCGCCCCGCCCATACAAGTTGTTGGGGGAACAGGTCGGGATCACCGAGCAGGAAGCGCTTGAACGCGTGCGCAAGCTGGTCCAGTCGGGCATAATACGTAGGATCGGGCCGTCATTCGATTCGAAGAAGCTCGGATATGTGAGCACGCTTGTAGCCGCGCGAGTTCCTCGGGATCGGCTGGAGGATGTGGCGGTGATTGTCGGCTCTTTTGGTGAAGTGACGCACAACTACGAACGCGACCACGACTACAACCTCTGGTTTACAATCATTTGCGACAGCAAAGAGCGTCTTCGCGAGATTCTGGATGAGATCAGGCGCAAGACGGGCGAGGCCGAGATGTATTCCCTGCCTGCCGAGCGAACGTTCAAGATAAAGGCGGAGTTCGAGCTGTGATGACTGACCGGGAGAAAGCGATTGTGAGGGCCATTCAGGGCGGGCTGCCTGTTTGCGAAGAACCATTCGCCGAGGTGGCGGAGGCGGCCGGGGTAACGCTCGACGAACTGCTCCGACAGATAGACCTCTGGAAGGATGACGGCACGATACGTCGGTTCGGAGCGGTGCTCAGGCACCAGCGCGCGGGCTATTCGGCCAACGCGATGGTCGTGTGGAACGTGCCCGAAGATCAGGTCGAGGACTTCGGACAAATGGCGGCCGCCAACCCGAGCGTGAGTCACTGCTACCAGCGCCCCAGGTTCGAGGGGTTCCGGTTCAACGTCTACACGATGATCCACGGGACGTCTCGAGAGCACTGCGAGAACGCCGCAAGGGGCATATCCGAAAAGACCGGTATTACCGATTACATGCTGCTTTACACGACCAGGGAGTTCAAGAAGAGCAGTCCGGTATACTTCTCCGGCCATCGTTAGGACCGGTCGAGCCGCGGTCGAGGAGGCGCACGGCGCGACATGCAAAAGGGAAAGGTGTTTCTGGTAGGCGCGGGGCCGGGCGACCCTGGCCTTATCACCGTCAAAGGCCTGGACTGCCTGCGAAAGGCGGATGTTATCGTATACGACCGTCTGGCCAACCCTTCGCTTCTCAACGCAGCAAGACCCGACGCCGAGATCATCTATGCCGGCAAAGCCGCGAGCGCACACGCCTTGCCGCAAGACGAAATCAACCACTTGCTGGTAGAGAGGGCAAAACGGGGACAACTCGTGGTCAGACTCAAGGGCGGCGATCCGTTCGTGTTCGGACGCGGCGGCGAGGAGGCGGAGGCACTTGCAGATGCGGGCGTGGAGTTCGAAGTCGTGCCGGGCGTGACGTCGGCGGTCGCCGCTCCCGCATACGCCGGCATCCCCGTCACCCATCGAGGTCTATGTTCAGCAATGGGGATCGTCACAGGCCACGAAGACCCCAACAAGGCCGAATCGGCGATCGACTGGAAAAAGCTCGCGCTGGGTTTGGACACGATCGTTTTTCTGATGGGCGTGGAGAACCTGCCGAGAATAGTCTCTGAGCTTGTGAAGGCCGGCCGGGACCCAGCGACACCGGCCGCCGTGGTGCGCTATGGCACGCGGTCCGAACAGGAAACCGTCACCGGCACGCTCGCCGACATAGCGGACAGGGTTGCGGCGGCGGGCCTGCGACCTCCGGCCGTGACTGTCGTGGGCAAGGTTGTCGCGCTCAGGGAAAAACTTCGCTGGTTCGACAACAAGCCCCTGTTCGGCAGAAAAGTGCTGGTGACGCGCAGCCGGGATCAGGCGAGCGCGCTCTCGGACGCCCTGCGCGAGCACGGGGCGGACCCGATTGAGTTCCCCGTCATCAAGATCGCACCGCCGTCAAGCTTCGCAGAGCTGGATGCCGCGCTCGACAGGATGGCCGGATACGACTGGCTGCTTTTCACCAGCGCGAACGGGGTCAGGGCTACCGCGGCCCGGCTCCGCAGGCTGGGACGCGACATCAGAGCACTCGCCGGTCCTAAAGTCGGGGCCATTGGTCCGGCTACGGCGGAGTCTCTGGAGTCCCTCGGACTCAAAGTCGATTTTGTTCCCTCGAAGTTTGTGGCCGAGGCTTTTGTGGAGGAGTTTCCCGAAGACCCCCGTGGGAAGCGATTCTTAATCGTCCGTGCCGAAGAAGCTCGCGAAGTTCTTCCGGACAGGCTCACCGAGCGCGGCGCGCAGGTCGATGTATTGGCCGCCTACAGGACAGAAATAGAGGACACGAACACACGACACGTTCGGGAGATGCTCGAAACCGGCGAGATCGACGTCATTACATTTACAAGCTCCTCGACCGTCACCAACTTCGCCAGGCTCATCGGTGGCCCGGATCCGGCACACGGCGCGAAAGTCGCTTGCATCGGTCCGATCACAGCACGCACGGCAGAGGAAGCCGGCCTGAAACCGGATATCGTCGCGGAAGAGTATACGATCGAGGGGCTTGTCGAGGCTATTGTCGCTGCGTTCGCTCCCCGGTCGTGAGAATCAGGGCGCGAATCAACAGGCTGTCACATCAGGCGCATTTCAGGCGATTCGACGCTCCTCAGCTAGCCGGGAGGATCGCTGAAAACGCCGGGTTTGCGGTCCGTCGCAACAGGCTCACGGTTCAACAGCCGCCGCTTCCTGCAGCAGTCGGTGCGCCAGGCGTGTAGGCTCGGGTATACGGTGATCTCGCGTGCAGGCCAGAGCGAGTCGAACCGCAGTGCCGAACGACACCCGGTGACCGGGCGAAATGAACACCGGCTTGACCCCAGTCCTGGTGCGAACAACGTGGCCGATGAGGTCGCCTTCGGGGGCGACGAGCTCTGACGTGCAGCCTGCCGCACGAGCTGGCTCTGCGTAATCGCCGATCAGCCTGCTCTTAGCGCAGCCGATCGAGGGCTTATCGAGAATCACTCCTGCGTGACACGCCAGCCCGAATCGCCGCGGATGGGCAAGGCCGTGTCCGTCGAAGAAAAGCAGGTCCGTTCTGGTTCGCAGCGCGCGATAAGTTTCGAGGAAGATCGGCAGCTCGCGGAACGCCAGCAGCCCGGGAACGTAGGGGAAATCTAGAGGCCCGGCGTTCACCCGTTGTTCCATTACCTCAAGGTCGGGGAACGACAGGACCACAATCCCGCACCACGCTTCTTTACATCCGCGGCCAGCCCTGACATCCACTCCGGCGACGGACACGATGCGACCGAAGTCGTCCTGAATGCGAGCCAGACCTCTGAGCTCGGTCTGGATGCGTATGGCCTCTTTCGCGGTTATGCTGGAATAGGTCCACTCCACCATCGACCCTGTGCCGATGCAAGTCACTGGTGTGACGGGGTCCGCTGCTCGATGAGCGCTCAGATTGCCAAACTCGCTTCGATAGAACCCAAACCCGGCGTTTCGGCGATTCGGTTCTCCTCAATTAAGCGGAAAAACCCACGACAACGCATCCCTGGCAACGGATTGGTTGTGCGAGGCCAGTGTCGGTAGACGCGCTTGCGGACTGTTGGACGTTCGAGTTTCTCGTGAACAACCTGCGCATCGAGCCGGAGGGCCCCGAGAGCGCTCGCGCGGCCGACAGGTCCGAGGCGCGGATCAGCCTGAGGTCGCGACCCGAACCCGCGCAGGCCTGAGCACCTTGCCGTTCAGTGTGTATCCCTTCTCGAACTCTTCGATTACGGTGTTCTCGGGGTACTCGTCAGTCTCAACGCGCATCATCGCCTCGTGGAGTTCAGGGTTGAACTGCTCGCCGACGGCCTCGATCGGCCGCACACCTTCCTTTTCGAGTGTTTCCCTGAACTGCCGCAGCGTCAGCGACACGCCCTCGACCAGCGATTCATAGCTGTGCTGCGCCTCGGCGGCTTCCAGTGTGCGCTGGAAGTTGTCCAGGATGGGAAGTATCTTGAGGATCAGCTCTTCGCGAGCAAGGCTGACCTGACGTGCGGTCTCCTCGCGCTGGCGCTTGCGGAAGTTGTCGAAGTCGGCTAGGACCCTCAGGTAATGGTTCTGGGACTCCTCCACGTCTTTCCTGAGCTGTTCCAATTCGGTCTGTAGAGCGGATATGTGCTCGGCGAGGCGATCCGGCTCGACCGCCTCTTCTATCGCGACCCTCTGCTCCTCAGCCTCCTTGATAGGGGCGTCCTTCTGATCCGAACTCATCTCAGCCTTGTGGGTATTGTCCTCGCGTTTTTTGTGTTTCATGTCTTCTGGCCGGCACCCTCCCCCGCTCCCTCCTTCGCAGGAAGGGCAGTATGCTGTCCTGACTCGTCCCGTTTCCTGATTACAATATTGATTCGTAAGATCGCCTCAGCGATCTCCGATGCAGCTCGCAGGGCATACAGTTTGACGCCGGTGGGGTCGAGGATCCCGCGCTCGAGCATATCGACGACCTCACCCGTGTCGCAGTCCACTGCCAGGGAGCCGCATCCTGACTCGCCCTGGGCGGCGATAACATCTTCCACCTTTTCAAGCGGGTTAAACCCTGCGTTTGCGACGATCTGCGCCAGCGGCCTCTTGAGTGCGGCGGCCACGTTTTCGACCCCGTACGCGGCCATGCCGCGAACCGTCTCCCTCACGGCCTGCACATGCCTTGCCGCGGCGACCTCGACCGCTCCCCCTCCGGCCACCACGCCCGACACCACAGCTGCCTGCAGCGCTCCGGCCGCGTCGCGCGCGATCCGCTCGCGCTCGTCCCTGACCTCGCGGGTAGACGCGCCGACCAACACCGTCGCAACGCGCGCGTCCGATCCGCCGACCACTCTTACGTGATCGAGCTTCTCGTCCTCATATACCCTGTCGCACCGACCCAGAAAACCCTGGAGCTCGGCGGCCTCCTTGGCTAGCCCGGACCGCTTGATCGTCCGGGCGCCCGTAAGCTCTACGAGCCTGGATATGTCTTTCGCACTCAGCCGGCGCACAGCGAACACCCCGGCGTCGGTCAAGAGCTCCTCTGCGACCGGGTCGATTCCCTTCGCCGCGGCCACGAAGCGCACGCCAAGCTCGATGAGCTTTCTTATGTTGGATCGGAACTCCTCCTGCTGGGCCAGATGTCTTGCGAAACCGGACTCCGTCCCGAGCGCGTCGTCATCTATCTGCGGCGGCTCGAGCGCGTCGTCGATGACCAGAACCTTCGCGTCCTCGACGCTCCTGGGCATCTGTCGACTGACGCGTTGCTTATCGATTATGATTCCGGCGAAAACCTCGTTCGGCGCGCCCTCGCGCGCGAGTATGGTGTCGGCGAGTGACAAGCCCGGGTCGCGGAGGGTGTCCGTTCCGGTTAGACGCGCTGCCTCCACTATGAGTTCCGCGATGTCGCTATGCCCGCGCGCGGCTACCAGCGCCACTCGGAAAAGGGCCTCATCCTCAACGCTTTCCACCGGCCTCGATTGCGACTCGATGTACTTGAGCGCCTCCGCAACACCAAGGCGCATCCCTTCTATCACCTTTGTGACAGGCACCCCTCGCGCCACCTGAGCCGCTCCCTCGGTGACAAGGGCGCTCGCGAGGATCGTGGTAGTCGTAGTGCCGTCGCCGATGGTCTCTTCCTGCGCCCGGGCTGTCTTTATGAGCATTCGGGCAGCCGGATGAGCGGTGTCTATGCGGTCCAGAATCGTGGCCCCGTCATTGGTAACGGTCGTATCGCCGAAACGGTCGACCAGCATACAGTCGAGCCCCTTCGGGCCCAGGGTGCCCTCGATTGCGGACGCGAGCGCCGCTATGGCGTTCGCATTGGCCGCGAGGGCCGCGTTGCGCTCGTCGACATCGCTGGTCTTGCTGACTTGTTTGACGCTGGTGCTCATGTGCGCGTCCGGAGTTGCTTCGCACGGTCTGTCCAGGCCATATTATGGCACAGGACGGGTGCATTAGTAAAGCCCGATGGTGTCAGCTCAGTTTTGCACGCGTGAACCACCGGAGCCCCGTCATCCTGAACCTGATTCAGGAAGGATCCCTCCGGAGCGCGGATGCTGAAGCAAATTCGGTATGACCCCTCACCCCAACCCTCTCCCGCAAGGGGAGAAGGAGTTTTGCGCCGGGGGATTTAGCCCGGTGCGCGCCCGCCATATTGTTCAACACAGCCGTTCCCGCAGGATACAATCGCCCAAGACGCCGGGTGTGTTTTCCTTCGCAAGGACGTCTGTATGCACGCGCGGGCAAGAGGTCGCAGGCCGGGAATGTCTGCGGGCATGGCAATGCAAGCCTTTTCCTTGCGTCCAAACAAACTAATGCATCAGTTCAGTCTTGCAGGCAAAACGACCATGTCATCCTGAACTCGATTGAGGATTCAACCCTTCGTCGCGCAGATAGTGAAGCAAGTTCAGGATGACGTGATGCTCGCGGAGCTGAATTGTCTCAAAGTGACAGATGGCCCGTTTCCCGGCATGATTCGGGAGGAACGGCTAAAGATAGAAGAGAAATATCCCGAAACTGCATGTGAGGCGGCTGTTCCCATGGAGCGCCTCGATGCTGTCGTAAGCGGTCGTTCTGGGACCGGGCCGTGATGGTGCTCGCCGAATTAAGAGCGAAAGGACGCGAATGTTTGCGTTGCAAACACGGCGCTCAGCCGGTTTTCTTCCTGTACTTGCGGCTGTTCTCCCACTCCTGAGTGCGGCATCCTGCGAGCGCGACCCAACGAATTCGACACGATCGATTCGATTGACCCCTTATTTTTACGTACAGGAGTCCTCTGGTCAAAAAGGAGGGATGCCCACACAGGCTAAGATGGTTTACCTCTCAGCAGATGGTGTCGGCCAGTTGTCGGAGGAGACAACTGATGACGTCGTCGTCAAGCTGTGGGTAAGCCGGGTGAATCCGGAGCAGTTTCTTGACGACCTGTCGAGGGTCAGCTTTCCCAGGCGTGCCGGGCCGGCAAACCAAAGGCCCACGGACCTGGTCACCGAGTATTCGCCGCCGACGGTACTGGTCGAAGTGCTCGATGCTCAGGGCAGGACCAGGTCGTGGGAGGGGGACCCGGGTCACATGCCGGCCGAACTTGCTGCGGCTGTCGAGAAGGCCAGGCGGCTGATAAAGTCCGGCAGCGGTTTTGCCGCGGACCAGGGCACGCGCTATATCCGCGCCGCCGTGCTCAGTCCACACGCGGCAGAGGATATGAAAGAGGCCGGAGTCCTGAAACAAGTGACCGCGTCCGACCTCGAAAAAGCCCCTTTGGTGGGCCGCGCGATCTGTCATCCCAGGATGCTGGTCTGTGTGGACGCTGCCGACAATCCTTTCGGCAGCCTCGGAGCGTTCAGTCGAGGCAGGAGCGTTGCTCTCAACACAGACAATCACGCGTTTCAGGTAAGGAACCTGGAAAAGTCCCATCCATCGCGACCAAGAAAGGAGATTAACGGCGGATGAAACAGGACAGAACTATTCTCCACAGGTGGCGCTGCCTGATCCCGGCGGCGCTCATCAGCCTGGCACTGCTGCAGCCGGCGATCGCCGGCGACATGGCGTGGTTCCAGACAACCACCAGGCAGCAGGCCGGCGTTGCCTCCCCGAAAGGAGGCTTGACCCTTCACGCGGCGCCTGCCGGGAAGGCCAGAAACGGGGCAACGCTCGTCGACCTGGTCATATCGCTGCACAATAACCCGACCGGCGACAACGATGTGTCTACCAATGATGATCGCAC